>JAFGKQ010000113.1 GCA_016928495.1 Candidatus Fermentibacterales bacterium | reverse complement strand
GTACTCGGTCACTCCGCACGGGGGAACACCCTACCAGCTCTCGGCGGTGGAGTTCCTGAAGACTCAGCTGCAAGGCGTGGTCAGGAAGCTCGAGCAGCTCACGGGAGCCGGCGTCGACGAGGAGATGCTGTCGCGCAGCAGGGCGCTCTTCAATGACCTGCGGGGCAGGATCCGGGGGCTGAGGGACATGGTCTACTCCTCGAGGCGGCCGCCACTTCCCGGGCTGGAGATGTTCCTGGCGGAGTTCACGGGCATACACACCTGCTCGGAGCCCGAGGAGTCCCTGAGGGTCCTGGACGATCTCGTGGAAACCGCGCAGAGACGGCTCGAGAGAAACGAGTCCCCTCTCTCTCCGGATCCCCTTCGAGTCTTCTGGGTGACACCGCCCACAGACGCGGCCCTGCTGACGCTTCTCGAGGACATGGGGGGATGCGTTGCCGGCACGGACTACCTCATAACGCACTCCTTCCTGCCCCTCTCGACCGACAGGCCGGTGTTGGATGCAGTGGCCGAGAACTGCATGGACGATCCCATGCTCGGATCGACCTTCTTCAAGGCGCGGAGGGTGGTGGAGGGGGCCCGGAAGTTCGGGGCCGAGGGCGTTGTCATCTCCGGCATCTATGGCGCGAGCCACTGCCCGTGGGAGGAGAAGGCGATCTCCGCACTCGTCCAGCGCGAGCTCGGGCTGCCGGTTCTCTCCTTCGACGTGCCCTTCTCCCCCGGGCGCCACAGCGAGCAGGTCGTGAACAGGATGCAGAGCTTCATGCAGCTACTCAGGGACAAGCGTCGCTCCACCGTCGCGGTCCAGGGCGCCCGGGAGGGCGCCGGCCCCTCATCCGGCTCCTGCGACCCTCTGGAGTACTTCAGGAACTCCATGGCCTGGGAGGTGGACGGAATCAGGGCAGAGAAGCGCAGGGGCCGTGGAGTGGTCGGGATCTACTGCGAGTTCACCCCCCGGGACCTGATACTGGCTGCCGGGGCCCTCCCGGTATGCCTCTGCGGAGCGAGCAGGCGGACCATACCGGCGGCCGAGACGGTTCTTCCCTCTAACCTCTGCCCGCTGATCAAGTCGTCGTTCGGGTACATCCTCACAGCCAGGTGCCCCTTCTTCGTCGTGTCGGACCTGATCGTTGCCGAGACCACCTGCGATGGCAAGAAGAAGATGTACGAACTGATCGCCGGCCGCAGGCCGCAGCACATACTCGAGCTCACGCAGAAGGTCGAGGAGAGCGAGGCCTTCTCACACTGGCTGTCGGAGGTCGAGAAGCTGAAAGCTCGCCTGGAGGAGGTCTTCTCCAGAGAGATCACCGAAGAGGACCTCAGGAGCGGGATCGCGCGAATGAACGCCGAGCGGAGCCTCCTGAGGGAAGCGCTGATGCTGGGTGCCGAGGATCCTCCCGTGGTGAGCGGTCTGGATCTGGCGAGGCTTCGCTACAGGGTTTCGGGCCTCGACTCGAACCTGGGAATGCTCCGGTCCTCCATCGAGACCGTTCGCAGCAGGAAGAGGAGAGGCACGAGCGTGTGCGCGCCCGGCGTCCCCAGGATCATGGTCTCCGGCTGCCCCATGGCGGAAGGCACCATGAAGGTAATAGAGCTCATCGAGCAGTGCGGCGGTGTGGTGGTCGTCCAGGAGACCTGCTCCGGCTGGAAGCCTCTGGACGAGCTGGTATGCGAGCACGAGGCACCTCTGGTGGCCATAGCCCGTAGGCACTTCAGGATCCCCTGCTCGTGCATGACGCCGAACAGGGGACGAATAGAGCTCCAGGACCGGCTGCTCAGGGACTTCGGAGTGCAGGCGGTGGTTGATCTTGTCTGGCACGCCTGTCACACGTATAACGTCGAATCGTACGCTATCGAGAGACACATCAAGGAAGACCTTGGAATACCCTTCCTGAAGATAGAGACAGACTACTCGGACTCCGACAGAGAGCGGCTTCTCATCAGGATTCAGACGATGCTGGAAATGGTCTAGACATGTACTGCGGAGTGGACATCGGTGCAAGGTCCACGGAGGTCGTGCTGTTCGACGGCGCGCAGGTCGTGGAATCGGCAGTGGCCGACAGCGGCACCTCGCCCAGGGAGTCGGCAAGAGGCCTGTTCCACAGGGTCTTGGACGCTGCAGGCATCCGGAGGAGCGAACTCGCCGCCACGGTCTCCACGGGCTATGGACGGAACTACTTCGCGGAGTCCGACAGGGCCGTCTCCGAGATAATGTGCCACGGAAGGGGTGTCCTCTACCTGTTCCCCGATGCGAGGACAGTTGTGGACATCGGGGGTCAGGATTCCAAGCTGATCATCCTCGACGACTCGGGCCGAGTGGTCGACTTCGTCATGAACGATCGCTGCGCCGCCGGAACCGGACGGTTCGTAGAGATGGTCGCACACACCGTCGGTACCGACTTGCCGAGCCTGAACGACATGGTCAGGGGGCACCAAGGAAGCGTCGACATCTCGTCCATGTGCGCAGTGTTCGCGGAGAGCGAGCTTGTAGGCCTCCTTCAGGGAGGCACGCCGGTCCCGACGATCCTCAACGGGGTATTCCGGGCAATAGCGAGGAGAACGATCTCGATGGCGGGGCGAGCGCAGATCAGGCCCCGACTGGTGTTCACCGGAGGGGTGGCCAGGACCGAGGCCGTTGCCGCGGCTCTCGGAGAGGAGACGGGTCTCGAGGTCTCCATCCCCTACGATCCTCAGATCACGGGAGCACTGGGCGCTGCCATAATCGCCGCAGAAGCGGCAAGAGGCAGCACTACAGCATCGCCGTGATCCCCACCGCAGCGTAGTTGACCATGGTGAAGTTGTAGACCTGCTCCACGTCCGCGCCCCCTTCGAGCAGCCTGTAGCCTGCCCTGAGAACCAGGCGGGGACACAGGCCCACACCCACGCCGGCGAAGACGTCCTCCGCCCTGCCCTGGGGCCCCACAAGCGCGTCCCCGTCGAGAAGCACTTCGACAGAGGGGCCGACTCGCCATGCCAGCGCGAAGCGTATGAGCGGAACGAAGCCCGTGTTGGCTGTGCTCGAGGTCTGGCCCCCACCCTCCAGCCGGATCTCCGCGTCGCGGATCTTGGCGGTCAGGCCCGCATCGAGCCGCAAGCTGCCGTTGTCGATGAAGCGGTAGCTGTAGCTGATGCGATAGGAGTCGAAGCGGTAGGTCGCCTCCAGAGGGGTCGCGGCGTCGAACTCCACGTCCCCGAAGAGCACCGGGAATCCCACGGATCCAGAGGCTTCCAGGGTCAACGGGGCAACAAGAGCGCTCAGGGTGTGCCTATCCCCCACAGTTACGCCGCCTCTGGCCCTGAAGAAGACGGCTGCATCCGTTTCGAGATCACCGGTGACAGAAATGTCCGTGCCGGTCTCGCCCGGCACCCTGACATCGTTGTAGCCCGGGAAAGCCCCACCCGACTCGAGGTCCAGGAACCACTCGGCCCCCGATGAAGCGCGAGGGGAAGGCATCGTCAGCATCCCGATCGTCAGGATCACTGCTCCGGTCGATCTCATCGGTCCTCCTCCGGCCTGATGGCGATGATGGTGAAGTCGTCGTAGAGATCGTCTCCACCGTGAAAGAGGATCACCCTTCTCTCGATCTCCTCCAGTAACTCGCTCGGAGGCCTGTCGGAGCACTCCCTCACCACCTCCGCGAGCCGCCCCAGACCGAACTCCTTCTCCTCCTGGTCCATGGCCTCGGTAACCCCGTCGGTGTAGAGGATCAGCGTGTCCCCATCGCCGAAGGCAGCCTCACCGGCGGAATAGGTCTCGTCGCCCACCACTCCCAGGACCATGCCTCCAGTCGACAGCTGCTCCATCCTGCCGTCAGCGTGGAACAGCATCGGCCAATCGTGGCCCGCATTGACGTACCTGACGGTGCGGTTGACCGGATCGAACACCATCACGAAGAAAGTGATGAACATGTCTGTCGGCGTGTTCTCGTAGACCAGCCTGTTGATCCTGGCCACCGACTCCGCCAGCTCCACGCCGATCTCCTGGGTCGTCCGAAGGGACGCCTGGAGATTGGCCATGAGAAGGGCGGGGCCGACCCCCTTGCCCGACACATCGCCGATGGCCACCACCGTCCTGCCGTCCTCGAGAGTGAGCACGTCGTAGTAGTCACCCGCCACCTCCAGGCAGAAGCGGATAAGCGCTTCGACCCTGAGACCGGGGGTCCTGGGCGAATGGTCAGGCAGGAGCCTCTCCTGGATCGACCTGGCAACCTCGAGCTGCTGGTCGAGCCTCTCCTTCTGGATCTTCTCCTCCAGCAGCTCCAGGTTCTCGGTCACCAGCGCAACCTGCGATGACAGCGACTGCAGGAGCTCGAGCTCCTCGGCGGAGTAGTCCTCCTCGCTGGTCTTCCTGCCCAGAGCGAGGAAGCCCTCGAGACCCGATGATGTCCGGAGCGGCAGCAGGATCGCGCTTCCGCTGCTAGTGAGCCAGTCTCGCTGATCCCCCGTCACTTCGACCTTGCCGCTTGCCAGCAACTCGTCGACCAGCATGGGGTGCCCGCCGGTCCGGAGCCTGCTGACCAGCTCGTCACCTTCGCGGAAAGGCGCTTGGTCGATTCCCTCGACCATGAGCTGGTCGCACCCCGGGCGCCTGAGGACCGGCAGTATGCGCTCGGTGCCCAGACCGTCCTCCAGCTTCTGCTCGAGCTGCTCCCAGAAGCTGCCGGAGTCTGCGGTCGCCAGGCTGGTCCGCAGGAAGTCCCGAAGGAGCTCCCTGAGCCTGGCCTTCTCCGGGTAGAACCGGCTCTCGAGTGCTCTTCTGAGCTTCCTCTGTCCCGGTACGAACCCCAGAGCCATCACCAGGCCGACCACGAGGGTCGGCGTCCGGCTCTGGACTCCCAGGCTGTCCAGGACGAAGTGGGCGATCACGTAGATGGAGCCCAGCATCACCCCGATCAGCAGCAGGTTCACCACGAAGAACCTGGTGCCGCGCCGCAGCCTGGCCTCCAGCTCGAGAAGCCGGTAGCGCCTGATGGCCTGACCTATGCAGAGAGGAACGAGGAGATATGCGAAGAAGAGAAGGATGAACATGTACATGCGCGTAATGAACGCTATGGACACGAACCAGTCGGTAGCTATCGAAACGCACAGAGTGAGGCCCAGGCCGATCACCATGGACGGGGTCACCCCAAGCAGCATCAGCCTGGTCTGCCTCTCCTCGAGGAAGGAGCCAGCCTTGTGGTGATTGCGGACGAGGACGAGGAAGCCCAGACTGATCAGAACGATGCTGACCGGGGCGCTGAGCGGGCTGATGCGGCTATCGAAGAACAGCCTGTCGGCAGTGAAGTGCAGCACGGGAATCGCCAGCAGGACCGTTCCTACGAGCTTCCGCCTGCGGTTCACGATGCTGTGCTCGACCGGGAAGTGGAGGTTGAGAGCCAGCCAGGCGGCAGGCTGCGCCGAGGCGAGGAACGCGACGCTCCACGTGATGAAGTACGGAAGCTGGAACATGGCGTAGCTGGGGGCCAGAGCGATGCCTCCCCCGACCTGGGCTCCGATCGCCAGGCAGAACAGCGACAGGTACCGCACCGGGATCGAGCCGGGGCGCCTCACGGCGCCGTATATGGCGATGAACAGCAGAGCCAGGGCGATGGGGATTCGAAGCGCGGTCAGGATCAGTATCTGCAGCCCGTTCTCGAAGGGGATGGACCTGGTGACGATGACGGTCTCGAAGACCTCCCCGCCGCTCCTGAATCTTATCGGGACCTCGAGGCCCGGCTCCGTGCGCGGCGTGAAGATGCTGAAGTAGTTGTCCACCGTCGCGGGAAGCCCGGCTACTTCTATCAGCGTGTCCCCGGCAGCGGGGTAGGGCGGCGCCGGGAAGTCTTGCAGGTCGACCTCGGCAAAGGCCGCCTCCGGTTCCTCGGTAAGCCAGATGAGACTCCACATGTCGCCCATGTTGGCGAAGGTCCAGGCCTTGCCGACCTCCCAGGAGAGGTTCAGCAGGACGACCACCGAGACTATCACGCAAAGCGCAACGAAGAGGCTCTGTCTCATCCCGGCCTTCACATTCGGGGACGTAGTTGAAGAAACTTAAGAAACTCGCCGATTAACGGGCAAGTAGAACCGGTAAACAAGCTGACCATTCCCTTCCGCAGATCCAGATCCTGAGAAGGTTCCCGCGGCTACCTCAAGAGCACCAGCTTCCTGATCAGTCGCTGATCGCCTGCGGTCACGACCACGAAGTACATGCCTCGATCGAGTGGTAGACCGTCGTCAGTCCTTCCATCCCAGCACAGGGCCGTCTCCCCCGCGGGGCAGCTCCCCGGAGACATTGACGCAACGAGCCTGCCCGACAGGTCGAGGACCGAGGCCTGAACCACGGCCTCGGTCGACAGCGACAGCACCAGCGACGTGGCCTGGGCAAAGGGGTTGGGGCAGGGAAGCGAGAGCGCCGGAGCAGCGCCGGGACAGGGCTGGCCACCCTCGATACCGGTAGAGACGCCCTCGAGCTCGAGCGACGGGTCCCCGTAGAGGTTGTAGTTGTAGAGGTTCATGTACTCGTAGACGAGCGGCCAGCCGTAGTTGGTCGTCGCGTCGTACTTGCCCTGATGCAGGGCTTCCCCGACCCGTGCCCTCTCGACTATCAGATAGCGGTTGAAGTCGTAGCAGATCTGCTCCGTCCCTCCTCCGTCGCTCTTCCAGTCTCCCGACACCGCGGCAGGCCTGGATGCGCTGAGAACGGCGACGCATGATCCCCAGCCGGGCTCCGTCAGAAGGTCCAGCCCGCAGTTCCCGTACTGATTGGGCTCCGGATAGCCCACGTCGCAGGACACGGCGAACAGGACCGACGGGTGGTCATCCTCGAGGCTGGTCGTGGAAACGTGGATGAAGCTGTAGCTCTGGAGCTCGCCGTTTCCGGACTCGGGCACCCCGTCCCCGTCGTCCCAGGCCCAGACGGTTCTGTAGGCTCCATCCGGCCAACCGTGGCCCGACCAGTTGACCACGCCGTGCTCCCCGGTGCGCCAGGCCCCTGAAAATGCGGACTCGCTGATGGGTGGCCACGGGAAGGGTGATGGCACGATGCCCCAGTGCTCGCTCATGTGCGTGATGTCCCAGCCGGGCATAAGGCCGGTCTCCATGGAGTCGATCATCGTCGCGCCGTCGACGAACGGATAGCCGCTGTAGTTCTGAT
>JAFGKQ010000112.1 GCA_016928495.1 Candidatus Fermentibacterales bacterium | reverse complement strand
GGGGCTCTGTTACGATGGTGTTCGAGCTGGCCAGTCCGGGACCCGTATCTCTTCGTGTCTACGACCTCTCCGGCCGCCTTATCGAGACTCCCTTCGATGGAGAGGCCCCACTGGGGCCCATGAGCTGCTGGCTGGACGGCAGTCGCCTGCCGGCAGGCGTCTACCTCGCCCGGCTGCAGGCAGGAGGTCAGTCTGCCACCGTCAGGCTCGTGAAGCTGTAGATCTCCTGATCTCCCTCAGCTCCCTCTCGGTTACCACCTGCCTGTCCCAATTGTCGCCCAGGCTCTCGATCTCGGTCAGGACCTCCTCCGGCAGCTTCAGGAGACAGAGCCACTGGGTGATCCTGTCGGGGGAGATACTGTGTCTTTCAGCCAGTTGCTTCCTTGAAAGGCCGTCACGGACCATCTCGTCGTGGAGCTCACGGGCATAGATGACCGGGTTGCGGTAGGTCTTGGGAGGGCGGTTGAGGGCTTCTTTCCTGAACCGCATGGTCGGCAACCAGATCGGAGGGCCGGGCAGGGTTCGTTGAGAGATCAAGTCGGCGTACCAGATCGATGTCACGGCTGACCGCCCAGTCTGCTTGTAATCCTTGACTCCCGTGTCAGCGCCGACTTACCATGGTGGGAGGCAGTCCAGCGGCTCTATCGAGATACGATCGCCGCGCCGGGGTGGTGGCAGGCTATTCCCCCGGCGTGGATGTGGTATGTCATGCCTGCAAGAGGAGGAAATCATGAGAAGTCCGTTTCTGCTGCTCCTGACAGCAACCGGCCTTGCTCTGGCAGTGCCGGTCGAACTGCTCGAGAACGGGGACTTCGAATCCGGAGTTCTCTCTCCGTGGACAACGAATAGCTGGACCATATCCACAACGGAACCCCACTGGGGGGCATATTGCGCCTTCGTTGAGGGCAACTACTGGATCAGGCAGGACTTCACGCCCGTCGACGTCTCGAAGGTCGTCTCCGTGACCTTCTGGCACAGGCAGCCCGAGGTTGCCCTTTTCGGCATCGAGTTCTACTACGGCCAGTCCGACTACGACTTCGACATCATCCACGCTCAGGGGCCGGACTGGTCCGAATACGATGCCACGTACCTGCTTCGCCCGGCTGGAAACCTGGAGGCAGTGAGGATCTGGGGATACTCGGGGGGAGGCCCCGATCCCGACTACAACTACCTCGACGATGTCTCGATCATGTACGACGAGGATCTCTCGCTGGACCAGGCCACCTTCGGTACCATCAAAGCCCTGTTCGCCGCAGACTGATTCGCGGATGAGAGGGACGGCAATGCTCCGGGCTTGCTGAGCGCAGACGCTATCTGACTTCTCGAGGCCCGCTTCGGCCTGGTCGCACCCCCCATCCCCGCGTCATGGCAGATTCTTGCTGGCCAGTATCCGTTGTAACGGACCGGCTCCTGATTGAACATGCGGGTGTGATCGACAGAACCGCGTTAGAGCTTCCTGGGACGCGTTCCGGGCCTCCCTCGATTCGCCGGATGGCCGGTGGGCCAGCCAGGACATGTGCGTCCCCGGCCCTTCATTCTGCCGATCGCATGCCTACGGTGCCTGACGTTGTCGAAACGGGCTATGATATCGCTTGCGGGTTTCTTCAGCTGAGGGAGTATCGCTCGTGCAGGATAGTTCCGGGTCTCTGCAGCTAGAGAGCTGCGAGTTCTACCACTCCATGGATCTCCCCGGACACGGGGAAGTGGAGGGCCAGTGGGACCTCAGGCGCGGGGTGGTCGACTACTTGGGGAATGTGGATCTTGCCGGCAAGCGCGTCCTGGATGTGGGCACTTCGAGCGGGTTCCTTTGCTTCCAGATGGAGAGAATGGGCGCGTCGGTTGTCGCTTTCGATCTCTCACCAGAACAGGACTGGGATTTCATCCCCTATGGCGGGGCTGCCAACCCTGACCGACGTGCGGCGATGAAGGCCCACATCGAGCGTATCCGCAGGGGGTGGGAGCTGGCCCATGCAAGCTTCGGGTCCAGGGCAAGGCTCGTACGTGGGTCGGTGTACGACCTGCCGGTGGATGAGATCGGGGAAGTGGATGTAGCCCTCTTCGGCTCCATTCTGCTCCACCTGCGAGACCCGTTTCTGGCGCTCCAGCGAGCCGGCCGCATTGCCACGGAGTCGGTGATCGTGACGGATGTGATGCCACCCGCTCAACGACCAACAGGGGGACTCGTGCTGCGACTACTGATGCGTTTCTGCCACAGGATCACGGTAAGGAATGCACCAACGATGACCTTCATACCCGACCCGCCGAGAGCAACGAACGACCTCACCTGATGGTACATCAGCCCCCTGGCAGTGCGGAGGTTTCTCAGGGCGCTCGGCTTCGAGAGGGCTCGGACCTGCTTCCACAAGCAGTACTACGTTCCAGAGAAGCGGCTGATTCCCCACTACACCGTGGTGACCAGCCGTTAGGGGTCCCGCCCGGTCGAGCGGGAGCAGACGCGAGGCAGGCAGAGTAGTGAACGGCTTGCCGGGTAGCTTCCCTCCTGCGAGGCGCTCTCCGCTGACTCCCTAAGCTACAGGACGAGGTGGCCGGGCTCCTGCAGGCGTCTATATTGGCGGATATGTTGTGAGGAGGGCCCGTAGCTCCTCTCGGAAGGGAGCAAGCCATGACGAGGCTGACGAACCCGCTAGCGTGCCTGGCCCTCCTCGCGCTACAGGTTCAGGCCCAGGACTTCACGAGGATAACCGAGGGGCCGCTGGTCAACGATGACCGATACTCCGAGGGCTCGTCCTGGGGCGATATCAACAACGACTGCCTTCTCGACGTCTTCGTTCCTGATGCCTATGCCGAGAGGTCGAACCTGCTATTCCTCAACAACGGGGACGGCAGCTTCACGCAGGTCACCGAGGGCCCGGTGGTGACCGATATCAGCAGGTCCTCGGGATGCAGCTTCGGGGATTTCGACAACGACGGTGACCTGGACCTGTTCGTCCAGAACTGGGAGGGCATGAACAGCCACCTGTACCTGAACAACGGAGACGGCAGCTTCACCAAGGTCACCTCGGGGCAGATCGTGAGCGACGGCGGGTGGTCGTTCAACTCCAGTGTGGTGGACTACGACAACGACCGCAACCTGGACATCTACGTCGACAACGGGGCGTTCACCAGCTTCGGCGAGAACAACTCCCTGTACCACGGCAACGGGGACGGCACGTTCACGAAGGTAACGGAGGGGGACCCGGTCAACGATCGCGAGCACTGTCTGAGCTCGAGCTGGTGTGACTTCGACTACGACGGGGACCAGGACCTGTTCACGGCCAACAGCGATCCGTTCAATGGCGTGGCCATCGCGAACTTCCTGTACCTGAACAACGGGGACGGCACGTTCACGAAGCTCACCGAGGGCATCGTGGTCACCGATGTCCGGATATCCACCGGCGGAAGCTGGGGCGACTACGATAACGACGGGGATTTCGACCTGTTCGTAGCGAACTGGTATGGCGAGGACAATCAGCTCTACCGGAACGAGGGTGACGGGTCCTTTTCCAGAGTGACGTCCGGGAGCGTCGTGAGCGACGGAGGGAACTCCGTGAGCGGGGCATGGGGCGACTACGACAACGACGGCCACCTGGACCTGTACGTCACGAACGACTGGAACGAGGACAACTTCCTCTACCTGAACGACGGGGATGGCAGCTTCACCCGGATCACGACCGGAGACATCGTCAGCAACGGGGGCAGGTCGAACGGGGCCACGTGGGCCGACTACAACAACGACGGCTTTCTCGATATGTTCGTTCCCAACGGCCAGGCCCCGCCTCAGAGCAACTTCCTCTACATGAATAACGGCCTGTCCGGGAACAGCTGGGTCAACATCAGGCTCGTGGGTACCGCGTCGAATGCGTCGGGGATCGGAGCCAGGTTGACTGCGGCTGCCATCCTGGTCGACACCCTTGTCTCCCAGCACCGTGAGGTCAGCGGCCATCAGGGCTTCAACGCTCAGGAGAGCTTCAACGTCGAGTTCGGGCTCGGGGCGGCGGAGACACTCGACTCTCTGGTGATTGAATGGCCCTCGGGCATCGTTGACTTCTACACCGGCCTCGATGTGGAGGAGTTCTACCTGGCCGTCGAGAACGAAGGGATCTCGGTCGTGACCTCTGTCTACGGGGATCAGGGCGATCCTCCTTCGGCCGGGAGTTGTGCTGTCCGGGCCTTCCCGAACCCCTTCAGTTGCTCGGTCACCCTGTGGGCGGAGCCGGGTTCCCCGGCGACCGCGTCGCTTGGCGTCTACGACCTCAGCGGCCGGCTCGTCGAGGTGCTGTTCGATGGCGAGGCGATGGCGGGAGCATTGAGTTGCCAGTTGGACGGGAGCCGCCTGCCTGCAGGAGTCTACCTTGCCAGGCTGCAGGCGGGGGATCAGTCAGCTACCGCGAGGCTTCTGAAGCTCTAGCTGTCGGCAGGGCCCGGGCTGCGGCCGCTGCTTTCCGGGATTGCTGTGTGCCGGGAATCCGAGTACTGTCCCCACCGTGTTGTGCGATCGTCGAAACCGACCAGAGCCGGAAGAGGAATGATGCTCAGTGATCGCTGCGTAAGGAGCCTGCGCGTGCTGGGGGCGGTCAGCGGCGTGCTGCTGGTTCTGCTGTCCGTTCTTGCCGACCGTGTCGGGCTGAGCGCAGGCCACAGCATCAGCAGGAATCAGGTCATCGTCCTTCTGCTGGGCCTCCTGTTGCTGCTCGCAGGCTTCCTCGGCCGCAGGTTCACACGCTTCTACAGGGGTCTCGGGCTCGTGCTGCTGAACCTCCTCGTGATGCTGGCAGTTCTCGAGCTTCTCGCCCTCGGTGTGTTCAAGATGATATCCCCCCGGAGACTCCCCGCGGGCATTCCGGCCGAACGCGTCGAAGCGTTCGATGCCGGCCAAGGGCGCAGCATCCCCGGGAGATACGAGCCCTATCTGGTCTGGAAGGCAGCCCCCGGACAACGCGGGATGTACGCTACGGACGAGTGCGGGCACAGGCTGACGGCAGGCTCATCCGACGCTCCGGATGCCATGGTCGTGCTGCTGCTCGGAGGATCGGCAGCCTGGGGCGCGCAGGCGCCCGACTCCTCCACCGTGGCGGCCTACCTCCTGAAGGAGCTGGAGAGGGAGACGGGCAGGCCGGTGAGGATGCTCAATCTCGGGCAGATCTCGTGGGTGAACACCCAGGAGCTGCTGGAGCTCATCTTCATGCTGAGGGGCGGATGCAGGCCCGAACTGGTCATCTTCTTCGACGGGTTCAACGATGTGTGCATGGCCTACTACACCGGTCTGGCAGGAGTGCACTGGGAGTACGAGAACATCCGATGCACGCTCGAGGGCAGAGCCTCCTACGAAGCCCGGAGGAGTCTTCCAACCGCTCTGTTCGAATCGACCAACACCTATCTTGCACTGGATGCGGCCGGACTGCTTCCCGAGAGGCGCCTGTCCCTTGCAGCCGCCCGTCAGCTCGACTCGTCCGGCGTCTCACCACTGGCGGGCGATATCGCCGGAGTCTACCTCTCGAATGCGGGGATCGCGCAGTTGCTCGCCGAATCGCTGGAGTTCGAGTGTTTCTTCTTCCTGCAGCCGACTATCTGGACCGGCGCAAAGCTGCTTACCGAGCGGGAGCAAGCGCTGATGGAGCTGCCCTCGGCCGTGTTCGAGCGTGGCGATGCCGCGCTCTTCACCCGGCTCCTCTCGGCCGCGTACGACTCGATAGTGTCGGGATACGACTCTTGCCTCGCGGTTCACGACCTGCGCGGGGTTTTCGACGGGGAGACGCTGGATGTCTACGTAGACCGGGCCGGCTGCCACGTGAGCTGCAGGGGGAACAGGCTGATAGCTGAGCGGATGGCGGCCGTGATCCTCGGAACGGGGACCGACGCTGAACGCGCTGCCGATGAGGATGCCGTTCGGGTGCCTTCCGTGCCTCAGTAGCTCGTAGGGAGACCCGGGGTCAGCTCTTCTTCACGCTGTCGATGGCCAGTTCTATCGCCTTCTCGAGGATCTCCCGCGGCGGAGGGCTGATCACTCCCTGATCCATGAGCCTCTGCACCAGGCTCCTGGCCTCCGTGATGTCCCTTCTGGCCTCCTTGAGGAGCTGCTCTCGGGTCTTCTCGACACGCGCTACGCCGTCCTCGATGGCCTGCATCGCGACATCGGCCGCCTCCTCCGGGAACACGTCGGCCTCGTCCATTGTGGGGATGATGTAGTAGGGGGTGAATCCCCTCCGCCCGGCGAACCTCGCCAGTGACTTGGCAGCGGCAACGGCCATGTTGTCGGTGATCTTCCTGGCCCTGACCAGGAGTGCACCCTTGAGTATGCCGGGGAAGCCGAGAGAGTTGTTCACCTGGTTCGGGAAGTCGCCTCGCCCGGTTGCCACTATGTGCGCACCGGCCTCCCTGGCCCTGTAGGGATAGATCTCGGGCACCGGGTTGGCGCAGGCGAACACGATGGGCTTGTCGCCCATCGAGCTTATCCACTCAGGGTCTACGGCGTCGGGGCCGGGTCTGGAGACGGCTATCAGCGCGTCTGCCCCACGGCAGGCATCCTCGATCGTCGTGATCCTGTCCGGGTTGGTCTTCTCGCACAGCTCCCATTTCCTGTAGAAGCGCTTGTCGGCCCGGATGTCATCCCTGTCGGTGGAGAGCGAGCCGTGAGAGTCGAACATCACCATCTTCTTCGGGTCGCCACCGGCCTGGATGATCAGCCTGGTTATGGTGGTGTTCGAGGCTCCGGCTCCTATGAAGACGATTCTGATCTCCTCGAGCTTTTTGCCGACTACCTGCAGAGCTCCGAGAAGCCCGGCCAGGGTCACGCACCCGGTGCCCTGAGCATCGTCGTGCCAGACCGGGATGTTGCACTCCTCGCGCAGGGTGTCGAGCACCTTGAAGCAGTTGGGCTGCGAGATGTCCTCCAGGTTGATCGCGCCGAAGCTGGGCTCGACCATCTTCACGAAGTCGATGATCTTGTCGGGATCGGGCTTGCCGTTCTCGTCCCTGTTGTTCAGGCACAGGGCCACGCCGTCCACGCCTCCGAGGTACTTCATGAGGAAGGCTTTGCCCTCCATCACGCCCAGTCCCCCCGGAGGCGTGCAGTCCCCGTCCCCCAGCACCCTGGTGGAGTCGCTCACGACACCCACGAAGTTGCCCCGGTTGGTCAGCTCGAAGGAAGCGTCGTTGTCGTCCCTTATCGTCGTGGAGATCCTGGATACTCCGGGGGTGTACCAGACGTTGAACCAGTTGAACCCGTAGAGGCCGGCCTTCGGAACCGTGATCATCTTGCCGTGGTAGAAAGCGTGGGCGCGCAGGGCCAGCTCCTTGAGGAACATGGTCTTGGCCTTGGCAAGCTGCTCCTCGGTGAACTCGTCCGGGAACAGCTTGCGCAGATCGCTGAGCGTCAGGTCTTCGAGATGAGGCATCGGTCTACACTCCTCCTTGTCCGTTCGGCGGTCGCCCGTCCACGGGCGGCAGCTTGCGGAGCGCACGATTATCGATCTTGCCGGAATGTGCTTGCTCGAGTCCGGGGGAGGACCCGTTCCGGGTACCCCGGGTGGGTGGGAGCTGCAGGCAATCGTCGAAACAGGGGTTCCTGATGAACGCCCCCTCTCTGGACTGGATGCCGGAACCACGAGTGGATCGCCGGCGGGCATGGCCGTGATCGCGGCAGAGCCGCAGGGGAGGTTCCGGCAGGGATGCCTCCCAGAAGCTGCGCTGCCGGTGGGGAGGCCGAAATCCCCGGTCGCCCGGGTGGCAGCGAGCCCTTTTTTGACTGGACGTATCTAGCCAAAGGCTCGAGCCGTGGCAATAGAGGCTCACGGGTCATCGGGACAGACTCGGGCCATACTGCCTTCACTTGCCTGAGAGGTGCCGATGCGCTACAGTTTCCTGCCCGCCAGGGACCGGTTCGCGCTTCGACGCAGTCGAGTCAGGGAAGGTTATGCCACCGGGAGACAGCCTGTGAATACTCTGATGGATGGTTCGCTTCCGGAGCGGGGCTCCGGTCGGTCGGGCCCTGGCTCTCGAGCGCTCCTGATCCTGCTGATCGGCGTATGCGCTCTATACTCGATGTTCCCCATCAGCAACGGCAACTTCTTCTGGCATATCCGGAACGGCGAGGACATCGTGCAGTCGCTGCACATCCGGACCACCGATCCCTTCACCCTCACACGCCAGGGCTGTGAGTGGCTCCAGGCGGAGTGGCTGGCGGAGGTCCTGCTCTATCTTCCCTGGAGCTTGGCGGGCGGTGCAGGGGTCGTCATCCTGAAGATGGCGGTCATCTGCACCACCGTGTTGCTGTGCCTGAGGGCGGCTCGAGCGCGGGGCGCCTCCCCGGAGGCGGCCGTGCTCGTTGCGGTGGTTGCTCTCAGCGTGGCGCACGGCAGGTGGATAGCCCGGCCGCACATCTTCACCGACCTGTTCTTCGCTCTCTACCTGGTCGTTCTGGGCAGGAGCGGCCGCAGGCTGTCACGGGACCTGGCGCTCATACTCCCCCTGCAGGTGCTGTGGGTTAACCTGCACGCGGGTTTCACGATGGGTCTGTTCCTTCTCGGGCTCGACGTCCTGGATCCTCTGTTCTCCAGGGCCTGGAGACTGCTGCGCGACCGCGCGCTCCTGCTCCTGGCCTCTATCGCCGTCTGCGGTGTGCATCCGAACGGTTACGGGTCGATACGCTACACGACCTCATTCCTCCACCAGGGCCTGTTCAGGGAGTCCATAAGGGAATGGTGGAGCCCGTTCGACCCGCGGTTCCAGCCCGGGCACCCCTTTTCCAGGACGGCCCTGGCTTTCATCCTGGTGTGCGTTGCTCTGGTACTTGCCCTGGTCTTCGCCAGGAAGAGGCTCAAACTCTCGCGCTGCGTCGGGCTTGCCGCTCTGGTTGCGGCCAGCAGCTTCGCGGCGAGGAACCTCGAGCTGCTGGCGCTCGCCATGATCGCCTGGATTCCTCCTCTGCTGCCCAGGGTGCGTGCCTGGGTTCCCTCCCTGCTGCTTCTCCTGGCGGCCCTCGTGGTGCCGCTGCACGGGATTCCCCGGGAGTTCGGACCCCCCCGCTCACCGGGGCTTGGCGTCCAGTGGGATGTCTACCCGGTGGGCCTGGCGGACTTCCTGGAACGGAATGACGTGACCGGCAACGTATTCAACTCCAACGAGATCGCCGGTTACCTGGAGTATCGCCTGGGCGAGTCTCTGCCCCTCTTCATGGATGGAAGGTGCCTGCTCTACCCCGAGGACCTCTTCGCCGAGTACCTGGTGCTGGCCACGGCTCCCGACAGCATCCCTGCGCCGCTGCAGGTCAGGCTGCTCGATGAGTGGGACATCAACCTGATACTGACGGACTGGCCCGATGCCCGGGGC
>JAFGKQ010000111.1 GCA_016928495.1 Candidatus Fermentibacterales bacterium | reverse complement strand
GGACAGGTACTGCCGCTCGTAGTACTCGCCCATCCTGGCATGGAGCACCGAGCGCATGGACCCGGGGAGGTCGCGATGCAGGAAGCTCCTGACGGTGTCGTGGGTGAAGCTGCAGACTGGCAGCCCGGCCTCCCGGAGCGATTCCTGGATCAGGCCCATGCGCAGCGGGGCCTCGAGCGCCTCGGCCACCTCCATCTCGGGCAGCTCGGAGGCCTGGCAGAGGAGGTCGAAGGGAAACTCCCCCTCGCAGAGCGCGGCGATGCGGATGATCTTCCTGCTCTTCTCGTCGAGCTGCGATATCCTCGACGAGATGAGCTTCGTCAGGCTGTCCGGCAGCTCGAGATCGGCAGTGGTCCTGTAGTTCCATCCCCCGGTCTTCCTGGGGGCTATCGACCCATCGTGGGCGAGCGTCCTTATGAGCTCCCTGAGGAAGAACGGGTTGCCCCCGCTCTGGCGGTGCAGAAGCGAGAGCACGTCCTCGGGGATGTTGGGGTCATGGAGCGCGAACATGACGAGATTGCCGGCCTCGTGGCCGGTCAGGTTCGACAGGTTGACCCTCAGGAACGGCACGGCCTTCTCGAACACCCCCGAGACATACCTCTCGACCGATGGGTAGTCCTCGACCGGGGTTCTCATGGTAGCCACGAAGAGCACCGGCAGAGACGCGCTGGATCTCACGGCATGCGATAGCATCTCCATGTCCGGGTCCGGTGCCCACTGGAGGTCATCCAGGATGAACAGGAGGGGCGCGTTGTCCGCCAGGGCGGCCACGATCCTGGCAACGTCCTCGAATATGCGGAACCTGAGTCGCTGTTCGGAGAAGAAAGCGCTTGCCTCGGAGATCTGGAACGGCATGCCGGGGAATATCTCGAGCGTAGCGGGATGAACCTGCCCCACGGCTGCGGCCAGCCTCTCGAGCCGGTCCTGACCCAGAGCCTGGAGCATCGAGGCGACCGGGGTGGTCAGAAGCGCGTAGGGCTCGGACTCGACGAACTCGTGACACCCCCCCTCTGCTATCCTGCACTGCCTGAACTCGGCGTAGTGCCTCAGCTCCATAGCGAGACGGCTCTTGCCCACGCCGGCCTCTCCCATGATCAGCGCGAACCGCGAGCCGCCCGAAAGGCTCTCGTCGAGGAGCTGGCGCAGCTCCCTGAGCTGCTGCTGCCTTCCCACGAAATGCCCGAAGGATATCTCCTGCGAGAGCTCCGGGCCGGCGGACCTCTCCTCGAAGAAGTGGATCCTGCCCCTGCCCGCTTCCTTGGCCTGGTAGAGGGCCCTGTCCGATCTCTCGATCAGCTCGTCGAGAGCTCTCTCTCCGGGACGGCTCTCGGCTATTCCCACGGAGAGCGTGACCTTGAGCCCTCTCTGGAAGACCGCGCTCTCCAGCTCTTCGGACACGCGCTGGGCGAAGTTCAGGGCCCTGAACCGCTCGGTCCCGGGGAACACCGCCAGGAACTCGTCTCCGCCGAACCTGACCACGTAGTCCTCCAGCCTCATGCTGTCGCGGAGGAGCTGGCCGATCCGCCTGAGGACCTGATCGCCGGAAAGGTGGCCGTATATGTCGTTTATGAGCTTGAAATGGTCTATGTCGACCATCATCACGGTCCAGATGCTGCCATCGTCCCGGCTGGAGAACCTCGGC
Source organism: Candidatus Fermentibacterales bacterium (assembly GCA_016928495.1). Taxonomy (GTDB): domain Bacteria; phylum Fermentibacterota; class Fermentibacteria; order Fermentibacterales; family JAFGKQ01; genus JAFGKQ01. The sequence goes on along the minus strand of JAFGKQ010000111.1, from coordinate 2,644 downwards.
CGGAGCTCCTCGAGGAGCCTGCGCTGCGGCAGTCCGGTGAGAGCGTCCTTCTGATGCTGTTCCATTCGCCCGTCCGTCCCCCCGGGTGCGTGCGTGCGCGCTCCCGGCAGTTGCCCCGCCGGAGCTCCCGAGACTGGAAAGATGCTTGCCGGAAGGTCCCTTGTCAGCCTCGGAGCCATCGTTTGCGGGGCCGAGAGGAGAGAGCCTATATTACGTGTCCGGCATTCCGGCCGGAAGCTGAACTCCGACCAAGAGCCCGAGTCCGTAAGTGAATGGTGGTGTCAGACCATGACCGATGAGCCCGTCAAGTACGTCTACCTCTTCAGCAGGGAAGGAACCGACGGCAACAAGGACCTGAAAGACCTTCTGGGCGGCAAGGGGGCGAATCTCGCCGAGATGACGCTTCTGGGGCTTCCCGTCCCTCCGGGGTTCACCATCTCTACCGAGGCCTGCGAGGCCTTCTATGAGAGTGGAAGGGAGTGGCCTGAAGGCCTGGAGCAGCAGGTCAGGAAGGGACTGGAGCTGATCGAGAGGGCTTCCGGGAAGGCCCTGGGTGATCCCGAGAACCCGCTCCTGCTCTCGGTCAGGAGCGGCGCAGCCGTCTCGATGCCAGGCATGATGGATACCGTGCTCAACCTGGGAATGAACGAGCTGACGCTCGAAGGGCTTGCAAGGAAGACCGGCAACCCCAGGTTCGCCTGGGACTCCTACCGCCGGTTCCAGCAGATGTTCGGCGATGTGGTCATGGGCATACCTCACGAGCGGTTCGAGGCTGCGCTCCAGGAGGTCAAGGACGCCAGGGGTGCGAAGCTGGACACGGAGCTGGACGTAGATGACCTGATGGAGGTCTCGCGCAGGTACGGAGCCATCTACAGGGATGTGACGGGAGCCGGGTTCCCGGAAGACCCCTGGGACCAGCTCGTCCGCTCCGTGGATGCCGTCTTCAGGTCCTGGAACAACGCCCGCGCGGTTCGCTACAGGGAGCTCAACGAGATAAGGGGGTTGCGTGGCACCGCGGTCAACGTGCAGACCATGGTCTTCGGCAACATGGGCGAGGACTCGGCGACCGGCGTCTGCTTCACCAGGGACCCGTCCCAGGGCCGGAACACCTTCTACGGCGAGTACCTGCTGAACGCCCAGGGCGAGGACGTCGTGGCAGGGATCCGCACTCCGCTTCCCATCGAGTCCCTGCGCGACTGGGACGAGAAGGCCTACTCCGAGCTTCTGGACGTGCGCGAGAAGCTCGAGAAGCACTATCTGGACATGCAGGACCTCGAGTTCACCATCGAGGGCAGAAGGCTCTACATACTCCAGACCCGGACGGGCAAGAGGACCATCTTCGCCGCCCTCAACATGGCGGTGGACATGGTGGACCAGGGCCTCATAGACAGGAAGACCGCTGTGATGAGGGTGCCCGCCGCCGGGTTCCCTCAGTTGTTCGCTCCGATCCTCGACACGGCCGGCAAGAAGGAGGCCGATCTTCTCACGACGGGCCTCAACGCTTCTCCGGGCGGCGCCTGCGGGAAGGCTGTCTTCACCGCTGAGGACGCCGAGAGGCGCTCCGCGGACGGTGAGGACGTCATCCTCTGCCGGCTCGAGACCAGCCCCGAGGATATCGGAGGCATGGCCGTCTCGCGGGGCATACTGACCGCCAGAGGCGGAATGACCTCTCATGCCGCGGTCGTTGCCAGAGGCATGGGCATTCCCTGCGTGGCAGGCGCGAGCGAGCTGTCCGTGGACAGCTCGGAGAAGGTCCTGACATGCGGCGGCGCGAAGATCCGCGAGGGCGATGTGATCGCGATAGATGGCTTCACCGGGGAGGTTTTCGCCGGCGAGGTCCGGGTACGCGAGTCGGAGATAATCCAGGTCCTCAGGGGGGAGATGGACGCGGCTGACTCGAGGCTCTACGCCAACTACGCAAGGATGGTGGGGTGGGCCGACGAGCTGAGGACTCTGGGGGTGCGCACCAACGCCGACACACCCAGGGACACCCGGATGGCGGTGCTGTTCGGCGCGGAGGGCGTCGGCCTGTGCAGGACGGAGCACATGTTCTTCGCTCCCGACAGGATACGCAGTTTCAGGAAGATGATACTGGTCGCGGACACCGTGAAGAGGCTCAGGCAGAGGCTCGAAACCGTAGAGCCCGGCAGCAGGGACTCACTCGAGCGAGAGCTGGCGGAGCCGCTCCGGATCTACCGGGAGGCACTGGAGGAGCTGCTGCCGCTGCAGAGGCAGGACTTCTACGAGATTCTAAAGGTGCTCGAAGGCAGGCCATGCACGATCAGGCTTCTCGATCCCCCGCTCCACGAGTTCCTCCCGGGCGATCAACGCGGACAGGAGGAGATGGCCGTAGCGATGGGCGTGCCCGTCTCGCAGATCGAGGAGACGGTGGAGCGCCTCGAGGAGTTCAACCCCATGCTCGGCCACCGGGGCTGCCGGCTCGGGCTGACCTATCCCGAGGTGTCGGACATGCAGGTCCGGGCTGCGATCGAAGCTGCCGTGAAGTGCCGTGACGAGGGCATCGAGGTCAGACCCGAGATCATGATCCCGCTCGTGGGGCACTTCAGGGAGCTGAAGATAGCCAGGGAGCGGGCCCAGGCTGTCATCGACAGGGTCCTCGAGGAATCGGGCAAGGGCCCCGACT
>JAFGKQ010000110.1 GCA_016928495.1 Candidatus Fermentibacterales bacterium | reverse complement strand
TCCCGTAATGGAGGCCATCCCCGCCCTCTCGCCGCTCTCGAATCGGCTCCTGCGGATCACTACGCCCGAGGGGGAGATCGCGAGCGATGCGTCGCATGCCCTTCCGGGGCTCCTGGCAAGGGTCCGAAGAGCGAGGAAGAGAGTCGACAGCCAGGTCGAGCGGCTCTACTCGGCGTTCTCCTCGAAGGGCTTGCTGAGGGACATGCCTGCCTCCATCAGGGGAGGAAGGCACGTTCTGCCCGTCCTGGCATCAGCCAGGTCGTCAGTCCCCGGCATAGTCCACGACAGGTCGGACACGGGACAGACCGTCTACGTCGAGCCAATGGAGCTCGTCGAGCCCGGAAACGAGCTCCAGGAGGCGCAGTTGGACCTCGAGGCGGAGCACAGGCGGATCAGGAGGGAGGCCACCGAGGAGGTGAGGGAGTCCGCGGCTCTGATCGAGTCCGCGGCGGAGGGAGCCGTAGAGCTGGATTGCATTCTCGCTCGCGCCAGGTTCCATCTCGACTACCGCACGGTGTTCCCCGAGAGGTCCGACGACCTTCTCCTGATGCATCTGGTTCATCCCCTTATCCGGCCGGACGAGGCCGTTCCGAACGATCTCGAGCTTCCTCGAGGCTGGAGGGTGCTGGTCATAAGCGGTCCCAACGCCGGTGGGAAAACGGTGCTCCTCAAGGCCCTGGGGCTCTCGATCCTCTGCAGTCAGAGCGGCCTCGGCGCGTTCGCCGGCCCCGGCTCCAGAATGCCCTTCTTCAGGCAGGTCAGGGCCGTCATGGGGGACGAGCAGTCGATAGCCCAGCACCTGAGCACCTACTCGGCACGGCTGGGAATGCAGGCCGACCTGCTGGTCAGCGGCGGCGAGGGCACTCTTGCTCTGATAGACGAGCCGGCAGCCGGAACGGACCCGACCACCGGGGCGGCCATAGCGGCATCCATGCTGGAGGCCGTGTCGCGGAAGGGATGCCGGCTGGTGGTCTCGACCCATCTTGGCCAGCTCAAGGAGTTCGCTGCCTCGCGGGAGGGCTTCGTCAACGCTTCCATGTGCTTCGATCCAGCCGAGCTCGCGCCGACCTACAGGCTCAGGATGGGAGACCCGGGATCCTCCTTCGCCATCGAGATGGCGCGCAGGATAGGGCTTCCCGAGTCGGTCCTGTCCCGCGCTCGGGAGCTGGCTTCCGACGCTTTCGAGAGGGAGCGGCTGCTGGAGGAGCTGATCTCGGCCCGTTCGGAGCTGGAGGCCAGGCTCGAGGAGGTCGAGACCGAGGAGGAGGCACAGAGGCACGGCAGGGTTGCCCTGGAGCGAGAGCGGAAGGACTTCGAGCAGGCAAGGGAAGCCGAGATGGCCTCGCTCCGCAAGAAGGTCGACGAGATGGTCGCGGACCTCGGCTCGCGCGCAGACTCGCTGCTCGCCAGGCTCTCGAGGTCGGACACACCCTCCGGGCGGACCTCCGTCCGGAAGGAGATCCGGGAGCTGGAGAGCATCTTCTCAGGGGGCTCCGGCAGGGCCGCTGCGGAGACGGCCGGGAGAGAGCCGGTATCGGAGGGTCAGTGGGTCAGGGTGAGGGGCTGGAAGGGCACGGGACGCGTCGAGAGGCTGATGGAGGAAGGCAGATCGGCGCTGGTGGTCTTCGGGAACCTCAGGATCGAGCGGGAGACCGCCGATCTCACGCCCTGCGAGCCGCCTGCCCTGCCTACCGAGACGCACGCTTCGTGGGACGGGGCCGCGGTCAGTCCCGAGCTGGATCTCAGGGGGCTCCCGGCGGAGGAGGCCCTGATGAGGCTCGACGAGCGGCTGGACGATTGCGTGATGGCCGGCTTGGCTTATCTTCGGGTGATACACGGCAAGGGCCGTGGCATCCTGATGAGCGCGGTCGTCGAAGCCCTGAAGGGTGACCCGAGGGTCTCCGCCTTCCGGCAGGGAGACCCCTCCGAGGGCGGCACGGGAGTGACCATCGTTTCCGTCAGGCGAGGCGGAGGAGGAAGTGCACTCTAGCGCGGGCGGGAGCATCCGGCACGGAGCGCCGCGAAGAGCGGGCGGGCGCATCGACAGCTCTGCAATAGACTCGGTGAAGAACGCAACGGACATCGTCGGCCTGATCGGGCGCTACGTGCAGTTGAAGAAGTCAGGGCGGAGCTTCAGGGGCCTCTGTCCGTTCCATTCGGAGAAGACGCCGTCCTTCTACGTCTCGCCCGAGAAGCAGGCCTACCATTGCTTCGGGTGCGGAGCAGGCGGGGACGCCATTACCTTCCTGATGGACTACCTCAACCTCTCCTTCATGGACGCCCTGGAGGAGCTCGCGGAGGAGTCCGGCGTAGTGGTGACCTTCGACGGCCGGCAGGAGCGCAACGACGTGATCAGGGACGTCGTGCGCCGCGCCGACGCCTTCTTCCGGAAGAGCCTGGCATCCCCGGGGGGCCGCAGGGCGATGGAGTACCTGCTCGAGGGCAGGTCGCTCTCCCCTGACACGATAGAGAGCCTGGGCCTCGGCTGGGCCCCGGCGGGGAACCAGCTTACCAGCCACCTCCGGGCCCAGGACATCTCGGACTCCCTCATACTCGAGTCGGGGGTAGCCTTCAGGTCCGACAGGACGGGGGATCTCTGCGACAGGTTCCGGGAGAGGGTGATGTTCCCCATCCGGAACAGGCGCGGCACTACGGTGAGCTTCGGTGGGCGCTCCCTGGAGGCAGACAGGACCCCCAAGTACATCAACGGACCGGATTCTCCCGTCTACAGCAAGGGCCATCTGCTATATGGCTTCAGGGAGGCGCTGGAAGCCTCCAGAACGGCAGACATGGTGATGCTTGTGGAGGGCTACTTCGACCTTGCCAGGCTGGTGCAAGCCGGCTTCGGTGCCGTGGTGGCGACATGCGGCACGGCTCTGACCGCCGCGCAGGCGCGTCAGCTCCGGGGAATGGCATCCGACGTGTTCGTTGCCTACGATGGGGACGACTCGGGAAGAACGGCCGCAATGAGAGCAGCCGAGATCCTCGTCTCCGAGGGCGCCTATCCGATGATCCTGCGGCTGGAGCAGGGTGAGGACCCCGATTCCGCGGTCCTCAGAGGAGGCGCGGCCTGGCTGGAGGAGGTCATGGGCAGGGCGCTGGACCCGGTCTCCTATTACCTCAGCCTCGAGTCCTCGACGGCAGGCAGCAGGAGCGAGGGCAGGACGATCGGTCTGGTCAGGAAGCTCGTCGAGCTGTGCGGCGCCACCAGGGACCCGATCGTGCGAGAGACCCTGCTGAGAAAGGTGAGCGAGCACACGGGCTACTCGATGGCGGCTCTCACGGAGCAGCTCTCTATCGTCGAGGAGACTGGGGGTCCGGGGGCCTCCCGTGCCCGTCAGCTCCCGGAGCTTCCGGCCAGGGACCGCTCGGTGCTGCGGGCCATCATATCGTCGCCGGAAGGCCTCTCCGAGCCGCTTCTGAGTGCGATCGACGAACAGGAAGACCTCGAGAGCGACCTGGCGAGGGCTGTCGTGAGAGGGCTACGGAGCCAGGCGGAGCAGGGCCACTCCATGCCCCTTCTCTCCAGTCTGAGTGAGGATGAGAGGGCCGTCTGCGCCATGCTCATCCCGGAGAGCACGACTCTCACGGAGGAGGACAGGTCCAAGATCTCAGAGAGGCTCTTCGCGGCTAGGAGGAAGAAGAGGATAGCGGCCCTGAGGAAGCGCATCGCGGAGGCATCTCCGGAGGAGAAGGACCAGATCGTGCGCGAGATCGCCAGGCTCTCCAGGAAGCCTGACGATGGCTGATCCGGGTGGGCGAGCCGGACCCGGGGAGAGGCGGAGGGGCGTCACCCCCCTGGACCTCTCCTCGAGCACCCTGTTCTACCGGAAGCTCGACGAGCTGAAGGTGATGGACCCCGAGGGCGAGAGCGAGATCTGCTCCAGGATCGAGCTCGCGAGGCTCGACGTCGTGAGGGCCCTGATCATGGTCCCGTCGGGGAGGCGGTCTCTGCTGGGCCCACTGGAGCGTATGGGCAGGGCCGAGAGACAGCCGGTTGCGCTGCTCGACCGCACCTGCTGGGGAATGAGCGACGGCGTCCTGCCTCCAGAGAAGAGAGTGGTCCTCAGGCAGCTCCTCTCGAGCATTCGCACAGCGGGCCTGACAAGGGAGACCTACAGGAGCCTGCACCTCTGCTGGCCGGCCGTAGAAAGGCTGGCCCGCCGCCTGCACGAGGACCTCGAGACAGCCGGGCGCATGCTCGAGCAGCTCGAGGCCGCCGCGGGCTCTGCGGGGACAGGAGATGAGCGCATGCTGGAGAGCGCCATCAGGTACTCCGATCCCCGGGTGTCAAGGGCGAGGCCCTTCGAGCGGCTTGCCTGGCACCGTCTTCCCGGGCTGCAGTCCGCCAGGGTTACGATAGCCGCGATAGAGTCCAGGACCGGCGCGAACCTGCCTCTCCTTCGAATGGCCGGCGAGCTGCTCGGTTCCGGGCTCGATTCGCTCAGGACTGCTGCCGCCGAGATGCTCGAGGGCAACCTGAGACTGGTCGTGAAGTGCGTCAGAGGGTACGTCAGACTCGGGACGATGGAGGAGATGGACCTGGTCCAGGAGGGTTGTCAGGGCCTGATCGAGGCCATCAGCAGGTTCGATCCGGCCAGGGGCAACCGCTTCTCTACCTACGCGGTATGGTGGATAAGGCAGAGCCTGGTGCGCGCCCTGGTGGAAAAGTCCAGGATCGTGAGGCTCCCGGCGACTGCCGCCAGGAGGCTTGCCGGCATACGGCTCGCGCTAGAGCGGGCAAGTGCCCGGGGCGAGCCATCTCCATCTGTCGAGGAGCTGGCCCGTGATCTCTCCACCGACCCCGGCAGCATAACGGCACTGCTGGAGGGCCTGCGGGAACCCGTCCACATGGACCGGCCGTCCGACGAGGATGGCTTCGCGCCCGTTCAGGAGAGCCTTCGTGTACCAGGGGAGGGGCCCGAGAGCGAGGCCCTGGAGCTGGATACCACGTCCAGACTGAGGTGTGCGCTCGAGCTGCTGACGGAGCGTGAGCGCTCCATCATCTGCCTCAGGTTCGGGCTGCTCGACGGTGAGCAGCATTCGCTGGACTCCATAGCGAGAGCCTACGGTATCAGCAGGGAGAGAGTGAGAAAGATCGAGCTTCGCGCACTCAAGCGACTCAGGGAGTGCGGTTCCTTCTCCGGTGCCGAGAGGGAGGGCGGAGAATGAAGGCACGCGCTATGTCATCGGCATGCCTGCTCCTCTTCGCCCTGGTGTTGTGCGGGTGCGGGCCTCCGGAAGGCGGAGGACCGGCGAGTGGCGCCGTGAGAGACGACAGACTAGTGGTTCTCGGACCCTCCCTGGTCGAGCTGATGTGGGAGCTGGATCTCGGTGATCTGATCGTCGCGGTCGACAGGTATGTCTCCTGGCCTCCGGAGCTCGCGGCGCTCCCGAGGGTCGGAGGCTATCTGGACCCCTCTCTCGAGGCGATCATCGATCTCCATCCGACCTCCATCCACTCGGTCGGGAGGAACCCCGACCTGGAGGATCTTGCCTTCGAGGCGGGTCTCGTGGGCGGCTACCGGACCTACCGCTTCGACACGCTGGAAGACGTCTTCGAGTCCGCCAGGCTGCTATGCCTCACCTACGGCGAAGAGGGGGGCTACGCCGCCTTCGCCGAGAGGGTGGAGGGCGCCCTGGACTCTCTTTCCGCCCTGGTCGAGCGGGAGGGGCTGACCGGGACCTCGGTCCTGCTTCTGATCACCCGTGTCGAAGGATCGGGGAGCACCGTCTCGGTGGGTGAGGGGACCTTCCTCCGGGACGTGGTGGAGAGGCTCGGCCTGGAGCTCTCCGCCCCGGACAGGGGCTGCTATCCCACTCTCTCGATCGAGAGCGTCGTGGCCATCCAGCCCGAT
>JAFGKQ010000109.1 GCA_016928495.1 Candidatus Fermentibacterales bacterium | reverse complement strand
TCATACTCTTCTGTGGCGGGTTCTTCCCCATTCTGCTCGGCACCATCCAGGGGGTAAGGAGCGTTCGCCGGATACACCTCGAGGCGGCACGTCTGCTCGGGGGCAGGGGATTGCTGCTGTTCGGGAGGGTGATACTGCCCTCGGCGCTGCCCGACATACTGACCGGGCTGAGGCTCGGAATAGGCCGCTGCTGGATGGTCATAATAGCCGCTGAGATGCTCCCCGGAACCAACGCGGGGCTCGGCTATCTCATCAGGTACTCCTACGAGGTCCTCAGGATAGACGTGATGCTGTCCTGCCTGGTGCTCGTGGCTCTCTTCGGGGCCCTGTTCTCCAGGGGTCTGGCGGGCATCGGGGAGAGATCGCTTCTGCTCAGGTCAAGCGAGCGTTAACACATGTCCGCTATCCTGAGCATAGATGACGTTTCCAAGAGCTTCGATGGCGGCTCGGGCGAGCACGGGCTCACCGCACTGGAAAGGGTCTCCCTGCGGGTGCAGAGAGGGGAGTTCATCTGCATCCTGGGTCCCACCGGTTGCGGCAAGACGACGCTGCTCAGGCTGATAGCCGGACTCGAGAAGCCCGACTCCGGCAGTATTGCCATAGAGCCCCGGGATCCGGTCCGGCCGGGACAGAGCCCCGTTGGCTACGTCTTCCAGCAGGGAGCGCTCTTCCCCTGGGCGACCGTGGAGAGCAACGTGGAGTTCGGGCTGCTGGCTCTTGGAGTGGGCAGAAGCGAGCGCAGGAAACGTGTTGCCAGGCTTCTGGACCTGGTCGGGCTCCGCGAGTTCTCCGGGAGCTTCCCTCACCAGCTCTCGGGTGGCATGCAGCAGCGTGTGGCCCTGGTCAGGAGCCTTGCCACCGAGCCGGAGATCCTGCTGCTGGACGAGCCTTTCAGCGCTCTGGACAACAGAACGCGGTACACCCTCGAGGACGCGATACTGGAGCTGTGGAAGACGATCGGCATGACCGTCCTATTCGTCACGCACCACATAGAGGAGGCGGTCTACCTGTCCGGGCGCCTGGTCATGCTGGGCCACAGGCCGGGCCGGATAGTGAGCGACGAGGTGATCGACCTCCCCCGCAGGAGAGACAGAGTCTCCCCTGAGTTCGCCGAGCGGTTCCTGCGAGTCAGGGCTACCTTCGAGCAGCTCTTGGTCGAGGAGTAGGGCAGCCCGCAGAGACGAAGGGCCCGGGCCCCCGGAGCCTGTCGCTCCATCTGGGAGCCCGGGCCCTCTCCCCGGGCATGGGGTCATCTAGTTCTCCAGCACGAACCTGTACATCATCGCGGTCCAGATGCCCACCGCAGTCCCGTCGTCGCGCCTGGCGGGAAGCCATGAGCTGTTCCGGGCGGAGCTCACCGCCGCGGAGTCGAGGCTGGACAGACCGCTGGACTGGGCAACGAGTACCCGCTCGACACGTCCCGACTCGCTCACGAAGAGCTGAAGCTGCACCGTTCCCTCGACGCCTGCCTGCCTGGCGATGTCAGGGTATTGCGGCACGGGCCTGTAGGTGCAGTAGGGCGGCTCGGCGTGCGGGACGAAGGTCCAGGGCTCCGGAATGCCGTTGTCCCGGTCCGGATCCTCGGGACCGATCAGGTCGGGGTCTATGGTGTCTATGACCTGAAGCCCGACGGTGTCGTCCCGCAGGTTGAGTATCTGGTCCGGTCGGTCCATGTCGAAGTCGTCCCGGTCGATGATTTCGTGGATGTCTATGTCGGGATCCTCGTCGGGGGGCAGAGGCACCTCGTAGATGACGTCGGCCTCATAGCCCTGCATCTGATCGTCGGCCTCTACTCTCGCGAGCCTTCCGTAGCCGAAGGACGGGAATATCTCGAACACCGCAAGAACGACGGCAAGCGATACCGCAACGCCGGTCTCCATGCCCGAAGCCGCCTCTCCCGCGTGTCCCGCTCCCTCCCGGGGCCCTCTCTCGTGTTTCTCTCTCGCCATCTCGCGGCCTCCTTCCGGCCCTCTTCCCTGCCTTCCACCACCTGTACCCTCGCCGTGCCCGTCGTATTCCGGGGGCTCGTCTGGCAGGCGCAGGCGCCGGCACGGAGATGGTCTCGGGAAGCTTGAGAGGGAGCAGCCACAGGACGGAAGAGTGCGATCCCTGTTCTCGCGGGACGGGAGTCCCGGGATCAGTGGGCCCGCGCCTGAAGGGGCGCTCCTGCTAACCCTTCCTGGTGCGCAGTATGAGGACGAGAAGCAGCAGAGCGATGCTGTCGAGTGAGACCAGCGTTGCGAATGTCTGGGCGTCCGCGTAGAAGTTGTAGCCGAAGACGAACCTCAGAACCAGGAAGACAACAGTACCCATAGGTTACCTCCAGTCGCGATGGAACATATCACTCGGCATCGGAGTCAGCAACGTTCCTCCGGCCTTCCGGAGAGGTTCCGGGGTTGTGCGGGGGATCGTAGTGTCGTCATTGTTTGACTTCGGGCGCCAGTCAGGCGGGTATCCCTGAGCAGCCCCCGGCCTTCCGGCCGGATCCATGGATGCCCGGGCCTGTCGACGGGTCCGCCGGGACCCGGGAGCCCGGATGAGACGGACGCCGGTGATCCCGGCGCCCGGTGTACCGCATCGGCGACTGGGTGCTGAAGGACGGGGAATGGGCCAGAGACCTTCGATCACGATCGGAAGAGCGGGCCTCACGATCACGGGAGCCCTGTCACTCTCCGAGCTCGAGCAGCTCAGGGATGCCTTCGACTCGCTCGCCCGCGAACCTTCCGAAGAGGTCACGGTAGATCTCGAGGGCATGGAAGCCTCGATGGCTTCCGCCGAGGCCGCGATATACGGGGGCCTCAGGAAGCTCCGTCAGGCCGGGGCCAGGGTCATGGTGAGGGCGGCCCCGGACGGCTTCCTGGAGAGGTTCGAGAAACTCGAGAAGGAGCTGTGCCCTGAAGCCAGGCCCCGCCTGAGAAGCCGGACCTTCTCATGGTTCGAGGACGTCGGGGACTCAGTTCTCGAGACCTCTGCCACGCTTCGGGGGCTTGCAGCTTTCGGCATCAACAGCCTGCTCTCCTTCGCGAGGGTAGTGTTCGGTCCCGGCAAGCTCCGCTGGAAGGAAGCCTTCTACTACATGGAGCAGGCCGGCGTCAAAGCGGTGCCCATCATCAGCATACTCTGCTGGTTGCTGGGGACCGTGCTTGGCTACATGTCGGGCTTTCAGCTCAGGGATTTCGGTGCCGAGACCTTCATGCCCGATCTGGTAGGCCTCAGCATGGTCTGGGAGATATCCCCGCTGCTTGCCGCCGTCATAGTCGCCGGCAGATCCGGCTCCGCCTTCGCCGCCGAGCTGGGCACGATGAAGGTCCGGCAGGAGGTAGACGCGCTCGAGGTGATGGGCTTCGACGTGAAGGGCTACCTGGTCGTCCCGAAGGTCGTCGCCCTGCTGTTCGTCATGCCGTTCCTCACCCTCCTTGCCGACCTGTTCGCTCTGCTCGGAGGCATGCTCATCGGCGGATGGTATCTTGGCATGCCGCCCGAGATCTTCGTTCAGAGGCTGGCGTTCGTTCTGCTTCCGATCGATTTCTACTGGGGCATGGGCAAGAGCCTGGTCTACGCCGTGATAGTAGCGACAGTCGGCTGCTTCATGGGCATGAGGGTCAGGGGAGGAGCTGCAGAGGTAGGACGTTCGACGACTTCGGCGGTGGTCGTGAGCATCTTCCTCGTGATCCTCGCGGACGCGTTGATAGCCATACTCTTCATGTACGTGAGACCGGCGGTGACGGTTTGAGGAGCGGACCGGGTGGCTCGCCCGAGCTGATCAGGGTCAGGAACCTGCGTGGAGGATACGGCAAGCTGCTGGTTCTCGAGAACGTGTCCATGGAGGTGCTGGAGGGGGAGATTCTCCTCATAGTCGGCCGCAGTGGCTGTGGCAAGACGACGTTGATGAACTACCTGCTGGGTCTCGCCCGGCCCTGGGCGGGGCAGATACTCTACAGGGGCTCCCCTCTGGTCTTCGACGGACCTTCATCGCTCACGGCGGTGAGGCGGAGATGGGGCGTCCTCTTCCAGTCCGGGGCTCTGCTGGCATCACTGAGCCTTCTCGAGAACGTTGCCCTCCCGCTCACGGAGTTCACCGAGCTGGATGCGTCCGAGGCCGACCTCGTCGCCATGAGCAAGCTCGCCCTGGTCGGCCTGGAGGAGTTCGCCGACTCGCTTCCCCTGGAGGTCTCGGGAGGCATGCAGAAGCGAGCCGGGCTGGCCAGAGCACTGGCCATGGATCCGGACGTGCTGTTCTTCGACGAGCCGTCGGCAGGTCTCGACCCGGTGACCAGCGGAGAGCTGGACGAGCTCATACGAAGGCTGAACGGGGATCTAGGGACCACCATGGTGATAGTGACCCACGAGCTGGCGAGCATCTTTGCCGTTTCGGATCGCGTGATTATGCTCGACGCTGAGGAAAAAGGCATCATAGCCGAGGGCACGGCCCACCAGCTCCGGGACAGCACCGGAGACGAGAGGGTGAGTGCGTTCTTCAATCGCCGCCCGGTCGCGGGCGGGGCCGCGAGGTAGGAGCTTTGCCCAAGATCGCGAGCAGGTTCGCTCTCGGAGTGTTCTTCAGCGTCGCCTTCGTGATGCTGGTGGTCGTCATGCTATGGCTCACCGGCTGGTTCGGCGGCTCCGACACGGAGACCTACGTCTGCTACTTCAACGAATCCGTCCAGGGCCTCACCAGCGGCAGCGATGTCAGGTACAGGGGCGTTCCCGTCGGGACCATCAGGAGCATCAAGGTTGCCGAGGACGGCAGGCTGGTCGAGGTGGTCATGGATATCGAGCGGGACTTTCCGGTCAGCAGCGACATAGCCGCAAGGGTCGACTTCATGGGGATCACCGGGCTCAGGATAATAAACCTGAGGACCGCCGAGCCCGAAGAGATGGAGCGACCGGAGCTGAGCTTCGACTCGGAGTATCCGGTCATCCCCGTCATGCGGTCCCAGATGGAGGTCCTCGACGTAGGCCTGGAGAGGGTGATCGAGATACTGGCCCAGATCGATGCCAAGACGATCAACGACAGAACCATAGAGCTGCTGGAGAACCTCAACGCGATCCTGGACCGCGAGATGATCGAGAGCGCCTTCGAGGACTTCGACATGATAGCGGCCGATCTCGACACCATGATCGGGGTCTACACGAGACTCGGCAGAAGCCTGGAGCGCCTGTCGCTCTCTCTCGAGACGACGGCGCCGGACCTTGCCGCCGATCTCGGCGTCCTGGCCGACGACCTGCACGGGCTCCTTGCCAGGCTCGACGAGGAGGCCGTGGCAGTGGAGGACATCGTGCATCAGGCGGGACTCATGGTCTCCGATCTTCGTAGGCTCGTCCAGACCATCGGCGACCATGCGGGCGAGATGATCCTGACGGATCCCCGGGAGGATGAGTGGCCGGAATGACCGAGACAGCGAATCCGAGAGACGGGGGTGGCCTGCGCGGGTCACCCGTGAGGGTGCTGCTTCCGCTCCTCCTGCTCTGTGGCTGCAGCATGGTCGACCTGCGTTCGGAACAGCCCGACGTGAGCCGTTTCGCCCTGGACTACGAGCCCCCTTCCCCGGCCGGCGCGCGGTTGCCCGGGGTTACCGTGGGTGTCAGGGACTTCCACTGCTCGGGTGCCTACGCGACGGACTGCATGGTGCTCGTTCGGGCCGGCGAGGGCCTGCAGACCGTCACGTCTCTCAATCGGTGGAGCCAGCAGCCCGGCTACACGGTTCCCGACCTGCTCTCGAGGGACATGGTGGAGGCCGGATTCCTGGAGGGTGTCTACAGGGGGCTGCCTGGCGCGGTGGACTACACCGTGGACGGAGCGATCAGGGAGTTCGGCGGGCGAGAGATGGCCGGCGTCTGGTACGCTGTGATCGATCTCGATCTTGCCTTCACGCGCGATCGCTCGGGAGGCTCGGGAGAGGTCTTCGCGACATGGCGCACCTACAGGTTCGAGACAGCTCTGGACGGCGATGGGTTCGGGAGTCTGGCCGAGGCGATGTCGCGGACCATGAGGGATGTCTCCGCAGCGGTTCTCGAGGATCTGGCAGACTGGATGGCCAGCGACCCAGGAGCCGCGCCTCCCCGCTGAAGTGCCCCGGCTGTCCCAGCCGTTTCTGGAGTGAGAATGGGAAGACTCAGAAAGGCCTACGAAGCGCTGACCGGAAGGGGCGGGGAGAAGCCGGCCGTTCGAAGGGCCCCTCCTCCTCTCGAGAAGCTCAACAACTTCATCTTGCTGATATTCGACAGCTGCAGGTTCGACACGTTCACCGAGGCCGGGCCGAAGAACGCGGCGCGGCTCGGCGCTCTCGAGAGCAGATGGAGCTACGCCTCCTGGACCGGTCCGTCCCACTACAACCTCCTGACCGGGCTGATGCCTCACTCCAGTCCGCGTCACGTTTTCGCATCCGAGTACTACAAGCGGGACTTCCTGCTCTTCAACGACAGGCTCGGGGCCTCCGGGATCGAGTTCAGGAGCCTCGTTCCAAGGCTCTACCTGCCCTGTTTCCTCAGGGAGAGCCTGGGCTACATGACCCACGCGATGGTCTCGCTGCCCGTCCTCAACAGCCACACACCGATCAACACGGGCTTCGACACCTACCGGCTCATGCCCAGGCACAACGACATGGCTGCGATGCTGGACATGATGGAGTTCCATCCGGAGCGCCCCAGCTTCTACCTGCTCAACGTCGGTGAGACCCACTATCCCTACGCTCTTCCCTCCGAGCCGGAGGACGCGTGGCCGAGGATCAGCGGCGTCCACGGGGTCTTCAAGCACCTCGACGAGCACGTGGTCGGCGGGAAGCTGATAGAGGACGACGCAGGGCCCCGCTTCTTCGACCAGGAGAAGCTCGACATCCTGAGAGCCAGGCAGGTGGAGACCGTCCGGTACCTGGACGGCGTCCTGGAGAAGCTGTTCGACATCGTGCCGGAGAGAACCTGGATAACTCTGACCTCTGACCATGGGGAGCTCTTCGGAGAGGACGGGTACTTCGGGCACGGTCCCGTGCAGCACGACAAGGTCTTCGAGGTCCCGTTCGTCGAGGGCAGGATCCGCTAGAGAGACGCGCCGGCATCCCTGCCGGAGAGCCATGGAGGTATCGAGTCTTGCCGGGAAAGAGAAAGCTCAGGTTCAGGTCGGAGACCAGGCAGATCCTCGACCTGGTCATCAACAGCCTCTACACGCATCCGGACGTCTTCCTCAGGGAGCTCGTCTCGAACGCATCCGACGCTCTGGACAGGCTCAGGTTCGAGGCCCTGAGGGACACGGGGCTCCTCGAGGAGGGGATGGAGCTCCGGATACGGCTGTCCGTCGACAGGGAGTCGCGCACGCTGACCGTGTCCGACAACGGCATAGGCATGACCGCCGACGAGATGGCCAGGAACCTGGGGACGATAGCCGGATCCGGCTCCCGCAGCTTCCTGGCCATGCTGGAGAGCGAGAGGGGAGTGGATGCCGATAGCGCGGTGGACCTCATAGGCCGGTTCGGCGTCGGCTTCTACTCGTCGTTCATGGTGGCGGACGAGGTGGCCGTCTTCTCCAGGAGCGCGCTCGAGAGGTCATCCGGTGCTTCGGAATGGCGCTCAAGGGGAGGAGAGACCTTTACCATCTCGGGTTCCGGTTCGCCGTCGTCACCCGGTACCGACGTGGTCCTGCACGTTCGGGAAGGCATGGACGAGTACCTGGACGAGGCGAGGCTCCGGGAGCTCGTGCGCAAGTACTCGGACTACGTGGCCTACCCCATCGTCATGTCCCGTCAGGGTGACGAGGACCAGGCGCCCCTGAACTCGATGAAGCCCCTCTGGAGACGACCTCCCGACGAGGTCTCCGAGGGGGAGCTGAACGACTTCTACAGGCATCTCGCCGGCGATCTGGAGCCTCCCCTGACGACGATCAGCTATCGCGCCGAGGGGGCAACGGAGTTCAATGCGCTTCTGTTCGTGCCTTCGAGCAGGCCTCTCCGCATGCTCTTCCCCGATTACCGGGGGGGCATGAACCTCTACGCGAGGGGCATCCTGATCGGAGAGGGGTACGAGGGGCTGTTGCCGGGCTACCTGAGATTCGTCAGCGGCGTGGTCGAGTGTGACGACCTTCCTCTGAACGTCTCCCGGGAGACGGTGCAGAGGAGCGGCGCTCTCAGGCTGCTGAACAGGAACCTCACGCGCAAGGTCATCGAGAGGCTCGCCGAGGTGATGGAGACGAGCAGATCCAGGTACGAGGAGTTCTTCGAGAGCTTCGGAGATCTCATCAAGGAGGGGATCTACGCTGATCCGGAGAGGCGCGGTCAGCTCGCCGACCTGCTGCTCGTGGAGGCATCCGGAGCCGAGGGGAAGCCCGTCGGGCTGAGGGAGCACGCGGAAGGCCTCAGCGAGAGCGACAGGAAGGACGGCAGACTCTACTACCTCTCGGGCATGCCGATGGATGAGCTGCGCCGGTCCCCCCATCTCGAGAGGCTCACCGGCGAAGGGAGGCAGGTGCTGCTGTTCCCGGGGCCTCTGGATGATCTCGTGCTGCAGGTGATGGGCAGCTACCGCGGTCTGGAGCTGGTCTCCGCGTCGAGGGGAGAGCTGGATCTCGAGCCCGAGGGGGATGACGAGGCGGAGCGGAAGCTGGAGCAGGCGAGCTCGAGGTGCTCGGGGCTGTTCGAGTACATGAGGGATGCTCTCGAAGGTCGCGTGAAGGAGGTCAGGCTATCACGCAGACTGACCCGGAGTCCCTTCGTGCTCGTCTCGGACCACGATGATCCCGGCCCGACCGTCCGGGGCATTCTCAACGCGATGAAGAAGAAGGGTGAGAGCCCTCTCGAGTTCGAGAGGACACTGGAGATGAACCCGGACCATCCGCTTCTCGAGACGCTGCTGGCGCTCTACGAGACGGACAGGTCCGGAGGCAGGCTGCGGGACTACGTCGCGCTCGTGTACGACCTGGCTCTCGTTGCCGACGGCTCGCGGCCCCACGATGCGACAAGGATGATAGACAGAGTCTCCGAGCTGATGGCGAGCGAGCCCGGCGTCGGGCAGGACCGAGCGCCCGGCCCCTTGTCCGATCGAAGCACCTGAAAGGCGGGGAAATGCCAGTCTGCGATGATGCCGCAGCCGAGAGGATCAGCGAGAACCTGGACCGGATGCGCTCCAGGGGGGCCGGATACGCGGATGCCCGGCTGTTCCTCGAGGATCTTTCCGAGAACCTGCTGCTCTACGACGGCAATCTCGAGCTGAACGACACCTCGGACGAGAAGGGGCTCGGAGTGCGGGTCCTGTACGGCGGCGCCTGGGGGTTCTCGGCGACCAGCGACCTGGAAGCCATCGAGGAGTGCTTCGACAAGGCGCTCTCCAACGCCAGGACCGCGTCGAAGCTCGTGAGGCTTCCCATAGAGATGGGAGACAGGCCTCCGCACGACAGCCGATACGACTCGCCCGTGGAGAGGGATCCCTTCGGGGTGGGGCTGCTCGAGAAGCTCGAGCTGCTCTCCGCTGTGGACGAGATGCTGGAGCGGGACTGGATAGAGAGGAGGCTGGTCAGGGCGAGCTGTCAGAAGCGGCGCGTGCTCTTCCGGAGCACGGAGGGCACTACCGTGGAGAAAAACCTGACCAACGTCTTCGGCACGATGGTCGTGATGGCTCAGGACTGCGACGGGCAGATGCAGAGACGCAGCCACAGCCTCTACACGACGGGGCGCGGCACCAGGGGCTGGGAGCTCATCGCGGACAGGGCCCTGTTCGCCGACCATGCGCCAAGGATCGTCGAGGAGCTCTCGGAGCTCCGTGGGGCCCCGGTGCTGAAGAGGGACAGGCGCTCGGTCATCCTGCTGCCCGGTCAGGGAGCCCTCCAGGTCCACGAGACCATAGGGCACCCGCTGGAGCTGGACAGGATACTCGGCTACGAGATCTCGTACGCAGGAGGCTCTCACGTCGCTCTGGACGACATCGGATCCCTCCGCTACGGGAGCGATAGGCTGAACGCGAGCTCCTACGGAGCGCATCCCAACTCACCCGGCACTTTCGGATTCGACGATGACGGAACGCCCGAGAGGGACTACCTGCTGATAGACAGGGGGATCCTCGTGGACGTCCTCTCCTCGAGAGCGATGGTCCGTGAGGCCAACAGAAGGGCCGGCAGGGAGGTCATCCGGGAGAGCGGGGGCGCAGCGAGGGCGAGCGCCTTCTACAGGGCGCCCATAGAGCGGATGACCAACATCAACGTGCTCCCCGGAGACGACGGCAGTCTCGAGGACATCACGGGCTCCACGGACAACGGTGTGATAATGGACAACCCGACCTCGTGGTCCATCGGCTCCAACAGGGAGCACTTCCATTTCGGTTGCGAGATAGCCTGGGAGGTCAAGGGGGGCAGGAGAAGGCGTGTCATGAGGAACCCCACTTACCAGGGGCATACGCTCGAGTTCTACGGCTCCCTGGACGCGGTTGGCGATGCCGGAACCTGGCGACTCGAGCAGGTGGACAACTGCGGGAAGGGCGAGCCGAACCAGGTCATGCAGATCGGTCACGGAGTCCCAGTCATGCGATTCGCCGACGTCATCACCGGAGAGAAGGAGTAGGAGCCGCCATGCTCGACGAGAGAACCGCCGAAGCTCTGCGAGCCGTCAGGGACGAGGCCTCACGCAGCGGGAAGAGAGCCTCCTTCGCTCTCCACCGGGAAGACAGCCACCTGATGAGGATAGGGAACAGCTCCGTCTCCCTGAGCACCAGCGAGAAGCTGACGAGGCTCGACGTGAGGGTCGTGGAGGGCCGGAGAGAGGGAACGCATACCCATGTGGGCGAGCTGTCCGGACCTGAGCAGGTCAGGGAGCTGCTCGGGGTAGCGGTCGAGAAGACCGCGGCCGCCCGCGAGAAGAGCTTCGAGCCGCTGCTGGAAGAGGTCGAGGAGCCCGTCGATGAGCAGGATCAGTTCGACGCCGGTCTTGCCGGGCTCGATCCTGCCCACAAGACCACCGTCTACGGCAGGGTGTTCGAGACGGTGGGGAGAGACTACGTCTACTCCGGAGCCTGGTCCAGCGGCTCGATCGAGCTGTTCCTCATCTCGACCTCGAACGACCTGGAGGTCTACCACCGGGGAACCGATCAGCAGTTCTCCGTTGTCCTGAAGCACCCGGGCAAGGAGTGGGAGCTCCGGTCGGAGGGAACCGGCTGGCGCGCCGCTGACGTGACTGCGGAGCAGGCATCGGCCGAGCTCGGCGGGCTGACGGGGCTCTACGAGTCGAGGCCCGGGAGGAGGATAGAGCCTGGCAGCTACACGGTGATCTTCGGCCCCTCCGCCATTGCCGACCTGCTGCAGATGGCCGCGTTCAGCGGCTTCCACGGGAGGCTATACGAGGAGAAGAGGAGCTGGACCGCGTCCAGCACGATCGGGGAGGTCATCCTGGGGGACAACATCACCATCACCGACGATCCCGAGGACGACCTGACCTTCCGCCACCGCTTCGACATGGGTGGGCGCAGGCGCAGGTGCTATCCGGTGGTCGAGAGGGGAGCCATCAGTGGCTTCTTCTACGATCTCTCGACCTCAGCCAAGTTCGGCAGGAGGCCGACCGGTCACGATACGAGATCCCCCAGCCTCGTCATGGCCTGCGGTGACGGCCCCGGGGATCCCCTGGTCGCGGTATCCTCCAGGAAGGGCCCTGTCCTCCACGTTCCGGCGCTGCACTATACCAACATGCCGAACGTCAGCGAGGGCACCTTCACCGGCAGCTCCAGGTTCAACGCCACGCTCGTCGAGGACGGCAGGACTGTGTGCCCTCTCTTCTCGAGCAGGGTGACCGACGATCTTCCCAGGCTCTTCCGGAGTGTCTCCGTCATCGCTCCGGAAGCGGTTTCCGTGAACCTGTCGAACACCTACGAGAGGCGGGCTCCGGTGGCCTTCTCCGTGCCCTCCTACATCGTCGCCGAGGAGGTCAGGATAACCGACTGCGCCGAGTCTTTCTGATTCCCGGAAGGCTCCGGAAGAGAAGCGTCAGTCGGCTCTGCCGCCGCCCAGCCCTCTGAGCACCCTGCCCGCCTTGCGGGCGGCCCCCAGCGGGTTCTGAAGCAGCTCCGAGGCCCATCTCTGGATATTGTCGATGCTCGTCATCTTGCGCCATGCCCTGTAGCGCTCGATCCGGTGCTTCCAGGAGATGACGTCCTCGGTGGTGAGGTACGGCAGGCGCATGTTCATCACCTCGTGCGCCCTGTTCCTGGCGGGGTCGAAGAGCTCGGGATTGTCCTCGCTCGCCAGGTACCCGCTGTCCCTGGCCCAGGTGTGTATGTGCCTTCCCGGTATGGCTGTCGAGAAATAGACGATGATATCGTCCGGCCTGAGACGCTTGAGCAGCTCGTAGGTCGCCTCTATGTCTTCCTCCGTCTCGATAGGCAGGCCGATCATGAGGTTGGCCGTTGCCTCTATCCCGTAGTCGTGGCACCAGTCGAAGGCGCGCACTGCCTGGCCCGGGGTCGTGCCCTTCCTGTAGAAGTCGAGAATCCGCTGGCTCCCGCTCTCCACTCCGAAGGAGATGCAGTGGCAGCCGCTCTCCGCCATGACCCTGACCTTCTCCTCGGTTACGGTGTCCACACGGCTGTTGCAGTGCCACTCCAGCCTGATCCCCCTGTCGCGCAGGCCGTCCCGGAACAGCTCGAACCAGCCGACTGGATGCATCGTTATCGTGTCGTCCTTGAAGAACACCCTGATCGAGTCGGAGCCTCTCAGGTCCGCAAGCCCGGCAGCCTCCTCCACGACGTTCCCGGCGCTTCTCCGGCGGATCCCGCCGCCGAAGATCAGGTCCGTGCTGGGCTTGCAGTAGATGCAGTGGAAGGGACAGCCCCTGCTCGTGACCATGCCGTACTCGGCCATCCCCTCCCGGAGGTAGGAGTCGTAGTCGACCACGTCCCTGGCCGGGAAGGGAATGGAGTCCAGGTCCCTGATGACGGGTCTCCTGGGAGTCTCGACCAGGCCGCCCTGCTCGTCGAGCCATGCGAGGTTCCTGATGGTCGCGGGGTCGCCTCCGCTCCCGAGCGTGTCGGCGAGCTCGACGATGGCCTCCTCGGCCTCACCGAGCATGGCGTAGTCCGACCCCGTCTCCGTGATCGAGTTCTCGGGGAAGATGCTGGGGTATGCGCCTCCTGCCACGAAGCAGGCACCGGGAGCCACCGATCTGAGATGACGCGAGACCAGGGCTGCCCTCTCGAGCTTCGCCGCAGCCGAGATGGCGACTCCGACGATCCCGCAGCCGGCCACCATCGAGTCGAGCTCGTCCAGCCGCTCGCAGAAGGAGTAATCCACGTAGACCGGCTCATGCCCGGCATTCCTGAGCGCGCTCACCAGGTGGAGGACTCCGAGGGGCTCGGCGAGCCCGTTGTACTCGAACCACCTGAACCGCGGGTAGACCAGAGCGACCTTCAGAGGCGCCTCACCTCCACAGCGCTCGGGGAGCCCCGCTCCCCCTGTGCAGACGTTTCATGTCGTGAACAGCCGAAGGCGGGCCGGGTTCCCCGGTCAGCTCCCGGACGAGGGTTGTCCCTTCTGCCAGAAGCCGGTGGGGCACTTGTCGGTATACCTCACGTAGCCACCGATTTTCTCGCAGAAGCCATCGTATCCGTCGCGCATGGTCCCCAGACGCATGTGCCTGCAGGACCCGCAGACCCCCTCTGCAGGAACCCAGTGGTCGTCGCTGGGATCGCACTGGAAGTTGGCCTTGGTGTCCACGTCGAAGATGGGGCAGTAGCCGTCGTAGCCTTCCTTGACATTCTCCCTTACGATCATCCTGGCGCACAGGCCGCATATCCGGAGCTCGGAAGGGATGTCGATCTCCTCCGTGGCGTCATCGCCCATGAGGGCTCCGGAGGCGGACTCCATCTCGGCCAGGAGGCTGTCGGCTTCCGACGGCTCCCCGGCCGCCAGGGCGGCGCCCGGAGCGGCCAGGCCCGAGGCCAGCCCGCAGTAGCCCACGCGCTTGCCCTCGCCGACCCACCTCCAGGCCATGCAGGCGCTGCCCACGCAGAGGTTGTCGAGGTCATGGCCCCTGTTGACGGTCACCTGCGTGGAGGAGCCGGACCCAGTGGTAGACGCCTCCCGAAGGGCGCACATGGAGAAGGGACACCACTTCTTCCTGGCTTCTCTCTCGCTCATCGCGTTGCGCATTGCAGCAGGAACATAGAAAGGCCTGAGCCGAGGGGCAATCCGCTTGCGAGCGGAGCTACTCCGGTATGGCGATCTCCGACTTCCCGCCCGAGAGGGACATGGTCAGCGGTGCAGACTCCCTTGCCAGCTCGAGCATCTTCCGGGCGATCGCCCTGATGTCCCACTGTGCGTGCTCGTCCTCTCTCAATCGAGAGAAGTGATAGAGCTCCCTGGCGTTCATGGCTAGCACGACCGCCCTTCTGGTGGCGTTGAGAAGGGAGTAGTCGGCGCAGGGCCCTGCCTCTGCCCGGAGCGCCCCGAACGTCTCCCTC
>JAFGKQ010000108.1 GCA_016928495.1 Candidatus Fermentibacterales bacterium | reverse complement strand
GATCGACGTGTTGCCGGACGAGGATCCGGGACACATCGACTTCATCGCGCTGGCGGCTCACAAGATGTACGCGCCGTTCGGAACGGGAGCCCTGGTCGGACCGACCTCGTTCTTCGCAGAAGGCTGCCCCGACTGTGTGGGCGGAGGCACGGTCAAGACCGTCTCCCTGGACGCGGTAGACTGGGCGGACCCTCCGGACAGGGACGAGGCCGGAAGCCCCAACGTGGTCGGCGCCGTGGCGATGGCTACCGCCGCGCGAGTCCTGATGAGCGAGGGCATGGAGAGGGTCGCCGCCCATGAGCAGGAGCTGATCGAGTACGCGCTGGGAGAGCTGTCATCCGTCCCGGGTCTGAGGCTCTATGGCGAGAGCGATCCCGGCAGGGCCTCCGAGAGAGTCGGTGTCATACCCTTCGCGCTCGAGGGCCTGGACCACGCACTCGTGGCGGCGATAGCGGGCTACGAGGGCGGCATAGGGGTCAGAAACGGCTGCTTCTGCGCGCATCCCTACGTGACGTGCTTGCTCGGCCTGTCGCAGGGAGAGTCCGAGCGCTGGCGCTCCTCGGTCGCAGCCGGAGACCGGAGCAGCTTGCCGGGCCTGGTGAGGATGAGCCTTGGCTGCTACAGTGAGACACGCGACATAGACAGGCTCGTGGAGATGCTGCACAGGATCGTGGAGGGCAACTACTCGGGGCGGTACGCCAAGAGCAGCGGGACCGGCGAGTACTACCCTGACGGTTATCGGGAGCGCTTTCAGGAGTTCTTCCAGGGCAATCTCTTCGAGGATCAGGGCTGACCGGGAGCAGCCACCCCGCATTCGTTGACAAGCCCGGTACCCTTCCTATATTGGCTTCGCACTGCTGGGTTTGTCGTGTTTGGAGCACAGGTCCTGGCTGGACCCCAATGGTTCTTCCCGCCTTTGTGGATTGCAGTCAAGCCCGACCCCAATAGCCGGAATCCAGCGATCACAGCAAGGCTCCCTGCGGAGCCCCCCCGGGGTCCCGCGCCGTGCGCGGGCGACCTGCGGCCCCACGGGCCGGGAAAGGTGGCGCATGAGCACTAAGCTCTTCGTCGGAAGTCTCTCCTGGGAAACCACGGACCAGTCCCTTGCCGAGGCATTCTCTGCGCATGGGGAGGTCACCGAGGCAAAGGTAATCATGGACCGGCAGACCGGCAGGTCCCGGGGCTTCGGCTTCGTCACCTTCGCTGACGAGGCCAGCGCCAGGGCGGCCAAGGACGCCATGAACAATGCCATGATCGACGGGAGGCCCATCAGGGTGGACTTCGCCATGGAGAAACGCGACAAGAGGTAGGTCCGGCAGCCCTCTCGGGAGAACGGCCGTGGATAGGGGGGCGGGCCGCAAGGGCGGCCCGCTCCCTCGCTTGCAGGACCGGATTCTGGAGGTCGGGACGGAATGCTCTACGGCATGATCGAGTGCGGAGTGAAGTGCCACGCCTGCGACGGGCTCGTTCCACTGAACGGGCCGGTCCTGAAGGCCACATGCAGCAGGTGTCGTGAGTACCTGGAGATACCGGAGAGCTTCTGGAAGGGCATCCTCGACGACGTCAGGACAGCGCTGGTGGAAGAGCTGGACGAGGGGGAGGGGACCAGATCCACCATCTTCGGCGAGTTCAACACCAGCCTTCTCTACGGAGAGCTGAGGCCCTACTGCCTGAAGTGCAAGACCGATCTGAGACTCGAGGACGATCTCGCCCCGTCCGGAAGCTACATCTGCGCCGAATGCGGAAACAGCATCCCGGTGGAGCCGCCGCCGGACTGGCTTGCCGGTCTCTGTCCCTCGATCAGGCTCGTGATCGGCGCCGACTCCGGAGAACGCGCCTTTGCCGGACGGACAGAGAGCAGACCGGTCGCCCTCTCCTGCCCCGGGTGTGGCGGATCCCTGATGGTGAGCGGTGAGAGCGACAGGCTGATCAACTGCGAGTACTGCGGATTGGGCGTGTACCTGACAGACGATCTGTGGTTCAGGCTTCACCCCGTGGCCACCAAGGGAAGGTGGTTCGTGGGATTCAGCGACTGAGGGCGGTCAGCTCTGCTCTTCGGCGGGCTTCTCGGGCAGCAGCGTTCTCATGTTCACGGTAGAGGGAATCACCGGGTACTCGATGACGGCCCGGTGAACGGCGAAGTCGCTCCCGTCCCATCCCATCCTGCGGAACACGTCCTCCAGCATCTCCACGTACCTCGGCACGAGAGCGGTGAAGCCCGCTGCAGCCCCCCAGCCCAGCATCTGCACCCTTGCGTCTATGGGCAGCCTGCCGTGCGGGTTCCTGTGCTCGGCAGACTCCGCCCATTCGTGCCCGGTGAACTCACCGAAGGCGAACAGCTCGGGCTCATGGGGACCCAGCAGGTCACGATGAGCGACCTGGTCGAGTATCAGCGCCTCCACCGGGGTCCTGGACAGAGCCAGGATCTCCCTGAAACGGTCCTGGTCCGTCCTCCACGCCGGGAAGACGGCGCGGGCTACCTGGGCAGTCACGCAGGTCATCGCTTCCGTGTCGCCGAGCGGGCCCTCGGCAAGCTCGTGGAAGAAGCGGCCGTTCTTGCTCACCGAGCCGATGACCTGCGGCAGCGGGGACGAGCAGAACTCGTGGTAGAACGGCGCCGGAAGAGGGCTGCCGTCAGCGGCAGCACCGACCAGTGGCCGCACCGCCACGTCATTGTCGGGATTGCCGTCGTCGTCGGTGAACCGGGCCTGCTCCATGAGCCAGGGCACGTTCGGCCTGTTCCTGCGAAGATCGACGAAGCCCCTGAGGGCTATGATGTCGTGGCTCATGCGATCATCGGACAGGCCGAAGACCCATGTGCAGAACTGGGTGCGAGCCTGGACCCCCAGGAGATGGCTGTAGGCAACGAAAGCTGCCTTCTGCTGGGACCTGTAGGCCTGAGCCATACCCTTCTCCGAGCAGGAGAGCAGCATCAGGTCGAAGGCTGCCCTGTCTCCGGCGTGTCTCTCGACCATGCGAGAGAAATCCCCGAGCGCCTTCTTGCAGCCGTCGATCAGGGAGGAGTCGAGGCCTCTGGCGGAAGCCTTCCTGAGGAACTTCGCGCAGGCTCCGGGGCCCGGCACGAACTGAGCCGCGAGGAAGATGTCCTCGTCCGTGACCATCTTGAAGACCTTCCAGCCCAGCTTGCGGTCCACGCCGAAGGCCTTGTGAACCTCGTGCGCGCTCCGGAGAGTCTCGGGGAGGGCCCTGAAGACCTCCCCGAACACCCCTCTGACGAGGGACATGGTCTCCCTCACGTCCCCTTCGAACGAGGACTGGCTGCCGTTCATCATCGGTTCCCCTTCCGCGGAAGGGCTACTATTGGGAATGCCGCTTCCCGGCGCAAGACCCGGCCCTGATCTGTTGCTTGACGTGTTTCCAGAAACACGTATACTCCTGTCTGACTCCAGCCATCTCTGGATAGTCCCACGCCCCGGGTAGAGATGCCCTGGAACCAGTGCCAGTGGCGAGCGCACTCGAGATGAAGGGGCTGCAGGTCTTGGTCGGACTCTCCGCAATACCTGTGTTCGCGCGATCCTCGCACCGCCCCGGCTCGCCATTCACAGTCTCCTCATCCAGCGAATCCAGGAAAAGTGCCGGTGACGGGGGCGGGATCCGCGCCCCAGTTCGGGAAATGCACCTTGGCTGCAGTCAGAACCCCTTCCTTAGCTGTGTCACCAGAGAGGGAGCGGGCTCCAACTCCGGCACCGGCACCTCCTCATGCTTCCATCGCCAGGTTCGTCCGGCGCAGTCAGCGCCGTACGCAGCCGCCTGGTGACGGTCAGCAGCTAGCCGGCCTCGACGCAGGGTCCCGGGCTCCCCCTCCCGGGGCCCTGCGAGTCTCCCGCCCCGGAGGTTTTCCCCACCATTCTCAATCGACATAGTGCGCTGTCGGGGTTCTCCAGGCTTGTGCCCTGTCCAACGCAGCAAGGCAGGTCTCGAACCGGCAGAGGCGGAAGGAGCACAGGAGTGAGGAGACTGGCTGTGTATCTCACGGCACTGGCTGCCGTCGTCGCAGGCCTGGCCTGCGGGGCCAGACCGCCGGCGGACATGATAATCGGCACCTGGGAGACCAGGGCGGATGGCGAGACGATGAGGGTTGAGTTCCGCGGGGACGGGACCGTTCAGGCCCAGGGCGAGGAAACGCAACGCTGGGAGCTGGCGGACGGAGATCCGCCCCGGCTCAGCATCGTCGATAT
>JAFGKQ010000107.1 GCA_016928495.1 Candidatus Fermentibacterales bacterium | reverse complement strand
GTCGTCACCTGCCAGGACGAGAAGAGCCAGCACAAGAACAAGGCGAGAGCCATGAAGGTGCTCAGGGCCCGTCTCTTGGCTCACGCTCGCGAGGAGCAGGAGTCCGAGCGTGCGGAGGCGCGAAGGAGCATGGTCGGATCGGGTGACAGGAGCGCCAAGATCCGCACCTACAACTTCCCGCAGGCCCGGGTCACGGACCACAGGATCCACCTCACGCTGCATTCCCTCGACCAGGTGCTCCAGGGGGATCTGGACGGGATCGTGGATGCCCTCGTAGCTGCCGATCAGGAGAGAATGCTGGCCGAGAGGGCGTCGGGAAGGAACACATGACCGTCCTCCAGGCCCTGCGAAGAACGCACAGGGACCTGCTGCTTGCCGGTTGCCCGGACGCCATGGTCGATGCCGAGATGCTTCTCTGCACGGCAACGGGATGGAAGAGGCACCGCCTTTACCTGGACGGAGACAGAGAGCTGGGGCCGGACTCCGCTGCGGAGCTCGAGCGGATGCTCGGCCGAAGGAGGGCAAGGGAACCGCTTCAGCACATCATAGGTGAGGTCGGGTTCCTCGACTCGACGATCATCACGACCCCCTCCGCGCTCATCCCGAGACCGGAGACCGAGGCGCTGGTGGAGCTGTTGGCAACCGCGCTATCCGGGACGCAGCCCGCACTGATACTGGACCTCGGCACCGGGGCCGGACCGATTGCGGTATCGGTGGCGGCCAGGTTCCCTCGCGCCATGATCGTGGCGACCGATGTCTCGATCCGGGCGATCGAGCTGGCGAGGCAGAACCTGGCGCGCAACGGAGTCGAGAACGTGCAGCTCGTGGTCTGCTCGATGCTCGACGCCCTGAGGGCAAGGTTCGACGCCCTGGTAGCCAACCCGCCCTACGTTCCCACCGCGCTGATAGAGCAGCTCGAACCGGAGGTCAGGCTCGGCGATCCACGAATAGCTCTGGATGGCGGACCGGACGGCCTTCGGGTACTGAGCCACATAGCCGGCTGTGCCTGCTCCGCGATACGGCCCGGAGGAGTGCTGGCGCTGGAGACGGGCGAAGGGCAGAGCGCGCTGGTAGCCGGAATGCTCTCCCGTGAGGGCTGCTGGGAGGACGTGAGGCTGGGAAGCGACCTTGCGGGAACACACCGCTTCGTCATGGCGAGAAGGCTCAGGGATGCCAAGAACTAGCCGGAAGGTGCTCGTCGGCGGGATACCCCTCGGTGGAGGCAGCCCGGTAGTCGTGCAGACCATGACCAATACGCCCACCTCGAGCGCCGCGAGCACCCTGGAGCAGGTCAGGGGCCTCGCTCTGGCAGGCGCCGAGCTCGTCAGGGTGGCGGTTCCGGACGAGAAGTCCGCTGAGGCTCTCCACGAGATCGTCCAAGGGTCAACCGTGCCTATCGTCGCGGACATCCAGTTCGATGCCGAGCTCGCCATGAGAGCCCTGAGGGCCGGCGTAGCCAAGCTCAGGCTCAATCCCGGGAACGTCAGACGCCGTAAGCAGATCGAAGCGATCGCTGCAGAGGCAGCCTCGAGGAAGGTCCCCATACGCGTGGGAGTCAACTCGGGGAGCCTGCCAGGCGACCTTCTGGAACGCTTCGGAGGCCCCTCCCCGGAATGCATGTGGATGGCCGCGGAACGCCAGATCGGGATCCTCAGGGACAGCGGCTTCGAGATGATCGTCGTCTCGCTCAAGGCCTCCAGCCCCAGGCTGACGATAGACTCCAATCGCCTTGCAGCAAGAGAGTGCGACTACCCTCTTCACCTGGGAGTGACGGAGTCCGGCCCCCCGCTGACCGGATCGGTCAGGTCCGCCTCGGCTCTCTCGGTGCTGCTGGAGGAGGGCATCGGGGACACGATCCGGATCTCGCTCTCCGGGGATCCCGCCATAGAGCTCACTGCGGCCTGGGCCATGCTCTCGGCCCTGGGGATCAGGCGGCGGGGCCCGGTCATCGTCAGTTGCCCCACCTGCGCCAGGGCCCGGATGGACGTGGCTTCCCTCGCAGGTGAGGTGGAAGCCCTGCTGTCGGGTAGAACCGGGCTCTTCAGCGTTGCCATAATGGGCTGCGAGGTCAACGGTCCCGGAGAGGCCGGGGAAGCGGACCTGGCTCTGATCGGATCGCCGTCAGGGATACTGCTCTACCGGTCGGGGAAGGTGATCGAGCGCTTCGACTGCCCCGCGGAGGATGGTGTTGCCAACGCGGCGCAGAGGCTTCATTTAACTGAGCAACTGAGGTCCGCCCTCATCAGCGAGATAGAAGAGCTGGCCGCAAGGGAGGAGGTTCGAGTTGTCCGCGAAGAACATGATCCAGGTTCTTCTTAACCGCATCAGCGAGGGTCAGATCGAGGAGCTGGACCTTCGATTCACGGATCTGCTGGGCCACTGGCGCCATGTCACGCTGCCGGCGCGCTCCGCAGAGGAGAACCTCTTCTCCAGGGGGATAGGGTTCGACGGCTCCACTCTGGAAGGCATGACCAGGACGGAAGCCGGCGACATGATACTGCTCCCGGATCCCAGAAGGGTATACGAGGATCCCTTTGCGGAGCGGCCCACCCTGTCCCTGTTCTGCGACATCGTCCACCCGGCCACCGGCGAGCCGTTCAGCAGGGATCCCAGGGGAGTTGCCCGGAAAGCCTCCGAGTATGTCAAGGTAAGCGAGATCGCCACGGAGACCTTCTGGGCCCCGGAGTTCGAGTTCTACCTTTTCGACAAGGCTACCTTCTGGTTCGCCCCCGGCAAGGCCGGCTTCGAGATGGAGAGCATCGAGGCCCCGAGCAGGTCGGAGTGCGCCGAGGCCCGCGGGCTGGTCCACTCCACCGGAAGCGCCTATCACAGGATGTTCCCGGTAGACAGCCTGCACAACGTGAGGGCGGAGATCTGCAGCAGGATGCAGAGCGCCGGCATACAGGTGAAGTACCACCATCACGAGGTCGGCAACATGGGACAGGTCGAGGTGGAGGTGCAGTTCGCGCCCCTGTTGAGCTCTGCAGACAACGTCATGCTTACCAAGCATATAGTACGCAATGTCGCCTTGAAGCACAGCCTGGCGGCAACCTTCATGCCGAAGCCCCTCCATGGCGAGGCGGGGAGCGGAATGCACTTCCACATCTACTTCGTGTCCGGCACGGAGAGGGTATTCTACTGCAAGGACGGCTACTGCCATCTCAGCACCCCGGCTCTCAGCGCCATCGCGGGCATTCTCCGCCATGCTCCCGCCATCGCGGCCTTCTCCAACGCGAGCGTGAACAGCTACAGGAGGCTCATACCGGGCCAGGAGGCGCCGGTCTACCGGTTCTTCAGCGGCCCAAACAGGAGCGCGGCGATCCGGGTCCCGGGATACGCCGACACGCCGGAGAGCATGCGCTTCGAGTACAGGGTCCCGGACGCCGCGGGCAACCCCTACCTCTCCATGGCTGCCATACTGATGGCGGCCGCCGACGGCATAGAGAAGAAGATGGACCCGGAGAAGCTGGGGTTCGGTCCCGTGGAGGAGAACGTCTTCAGGGAGGGCTACGAGACCTCTGATCTCGCGCGTCTCCCGGCCTCTCTCGGTGAGGCGCTCGACGAGCTCAGCGTGGACAGGGCGTTCCTGGTGAAGAACGGGGTCTTCTCGGATGATCTGATAGAGCAGTACATAGCGATCAAGAGGGCCGAGTGCTCGCTCTTCCCGGGGGCGCCGCACCCCCTCGAGCACAAGCTGTACTTCAACCTCTAGGAGGGAGCTCGCGAATGGTCTCTCAGAGCAAGCTCGGGAAGTGGCCGTTGATCCTGTCGGTGACGGCGTCCCTGATGCTCCTCTATCCGGGATGCGGAGGAGAGGCGGAGCAACCCGTCGAGGGCCAGGGCGAGCGCGCGGATCTGGACACCGGGACCGGGGCTTCGATGCCCGAGCCGGACCGCCTGCTGGTTCCGGTCGACACGATCGGGATCGAGATAGGCGACAGCAACTATGTGTTCGGTCAGATAGCGGCGGCCGACTTCCTGCCGGACGGACGCATCGGCATCCTGGACATGCAGGGCTGCTACATCGGCATCTTCTCTCCCGAGGGTGAGTTCCTGCAGAGGATAGGGCGCCAGGGCAGTGGCCCCGGGGAGTTCCTTCTGCCAGCCTCCTTCTCCTTCTTCCCCGATGGAGGGATAATCGTTGCCGACGCCATGGCGGGCAGGCTGTCGCTGTTCGACTCGACCTTCGCTTACGAGGACGAGATCACCGGGTTCTTCCCTTCGCCGCCGGTGGGCATAATCGCCATCAACGACGGGGCCTTCGTCGGGATGAAGCCCCTGTTCGAGCAGAACGAGCAGGGCATGTTCATGGGCTTCGAGATTGCGAGGTACGAGGACTCCAACGAGCCGACACTGGTCTACTTCAGTGAGACGCAGCCCTTCGACCCCGCCGACCTGGCGGGTTCCTTCGGCGAGAGCATCGCGTTCTTCACGGCGACACAGGACGGCCGTGTCTTCGTCTCGCCCATGAGCGACGACCAATACGTGGTCACCTGCTATGACGACACCGGAGCAGTCTCCTTCGACATCGAGAGGGAGGTGGAGCGGGTCCCGAAGACCGAGGAGGAGATCCGGGAAGAGAAGACCATGGTCGAAGAGAGGATGATCGCGGGCGGGATGCCTCCCGAGATGGCCAACTGGAACCCCACGCCATACAGGCTGACGGTCGGCGGGCTGGGCGTGGACGACCAGGACAGGCTCTGGGTTGTCCGGGCCTCCTACCGCCAGCCCTTCGCGGAGGTCTACGAGCCCGGCGGATCACAGGTGCTCTTCACAGCCGCACTCGACCCGTCCATGCCGGATGCCGAGGATCTCATGCTGCTGGTGACCCCCGGTGGCATCGTGGCCATGGACCCCAACCCGGAGGACTATCCCAGGCTCTACCTGCTCGAGCTGCGGTAGCGGTCTTCGTCTCCTCGAGTCCGATAGGCTGCGAGGGGAGGAAGCGATCGCTTCCTCCCCTCGCAGCCTAT
>JAFGKQ010000106.1 GCA_016928495.1 Candidatus Fermentibacterales bacterium | reverse complement strand
TCTGCTCGAGACATCCCCGGAGTTTCTGCCCGTCTCCTCCTCGGTCAACCTGCCCGGCGCGGAGGGGATGATGGCGGCGGTCGAGGCGCGGGAGTCGGGCGGCAAGAGCCGCGCGAGGATCGCCGACACCCTCAGGCGAGAGTTGCTGCGGTCTCTGGAGAGGAAGGGCGTGGGCTTCTCGGTGGTCGGGGGGAACGCGGAGACTGTCCCGGGATCTGCGCTCCTCGAGCTCTCCGAGGTGCCCTGTCCCGACCTCTGGGCGAGGATAGAGCGGGCCGGGATCCTTCTGGCCTCACCCTTCTCGGCAAGGAGGCTGGCCTACCTGAGGTCCCTGGGTCTGGACTACGGTCATCCGGGGAGGTACCTGGGGGTGTTCCTCAGCGACAACTGCAGCATGGTGGACGTCGAGGTGCTCGCTGGCACCGTCGCATCAGCCCTCTGCGGCAGCTAGACGCCGGTCCCTCTGGCCAGCACGCGCTCTATCTCTCCGACGTACATCCTGTGGAAGTCCTTCGTGGGATAGACCTCACGCGGAATGCCGGGATCCAGGAACAGCCTCTCCTCCAGGTCCTGCGCGTACAGCTTCCTTGCGACGAGGATCAGCGAGGCCTGCCTGAACCCTATCCTGCCCGCTCCGGCATCGAACGGCTCCAGTCCCGTCGCTGCGAGCTTGTCGGTGTCCCTTCCGGAGTGGGAGCCGCAGAAGCTGAGGACCTCCCTGTCCCGCTCGCTCACTCCGTGGCCGTCGTCGAAGAAGCTCAGGGTGAAGCCGTCGGAGGCCTCCATGAACCCGAAGGTGTAGCGCTGGGGACGTACGACCGCCACGCAGACATCCCTGTTCCAGATCTCCCCCATGAAGCCCCAGCTCGCCGTCATGGTGTTGAAGCGCTGGATGTCGCCTGCCGTGACCAGCATCCAGCTGTCGGCGATCATCCTGAAGACGTTGCCAACGCGAGGGTCCCTCGTGCCGACCTCCTCGAAACTCATCGGTTGCTCCTTCCGGCAGGGGCTTCCGGAATGGCATTGACCGGAGCCCTCGTCTTGGCAACTATAGGGGTTGATTCGCCCTTCCGGGGGCATCCCGGAGGCATACGCGAACATGGAGAGCGGCGGGAGGTTGGCAAGATGACTTCTCTCCTGGAGTTCTGGCCGGAGCTCCTGGACACCCTGTTCGAGGGTGCCTACATCCTCGATCCGGACCGCACTATCTGGCACTGGAACCGGGCAGCGGAGACCATCACCGGCTTCGCCGCCAACGAGGTCGTGGGCTCGAGCTGCGCCAGGAGGATACTGGCCCATACGGACGAGGACGGCAACCTCCTCTGTGACAGCGGCTGTCCCATAACCCGCGCGCTGGAGACGGGCGAGATCCAGAACTGCCGCATGTATCTCCGTCACAAGAACGGGCACAGGTTGCCGGTCCAGGTCAGAGCAGTCCCCGTATACAGGGACCAGAAGGTCATAGGCGCTGTCGAGTTCTTCCATGAGGCCAACTCCGTGTCGGCCGCGAGGCAGCGACTGAGGGAGCTGGAGAAGCTCGCCCTCATCGACCCGCTGACCGGAATAGGGAACCGCCGCTACGGAGAGAGCAATCTCAACATCCGCAGGGCCGAGCTCCACCGCTACGGCTGGCCCTACGGCGTCATCTACCTGGACATCGACCGCTTCAAGAAGATCAACGACGAGCTGGGGCACGAGGCCGGGGACAGGGTCCTCAGGATGGTGGCGGACTCACTGGTCGGCAGCCTGAGGCCCTTCGACGCCGTGTGCAGGTGGGGGGGCGAGGAGTTCCTGCTCATCCTGAGCAACGCGGAGCTCGGCGGGATATCCATCGTTGCCGAGAGGATCCGCAGGATGATAGAGGCTTCCGGCATCGACAACGGCGACAGCGAGAAGCTCAGCGTCACCGTTTCCGCGGGCGCGACTCAGGCCAGCGAGAAGGACAAGCCAGACGACCTGGTGGCGCGAGCCGACGCCCTCATGTACGAAGCGAAGAAGGCCGGCAGGAACACGGTAAGGACCGGCTGAGAGCCCCCGCCGTCAGCGGGGGCCGAGTCTCTTCACTCTCGCCCAGGTAGACTGCGTCAGTGACAGGGAGATGTCGTCCGTGACCTCGACCTCGTCGAAGTCCGCATCCAGGACTGCCGTGCTGCCCTCCTCGATGTCCATGGCTCCGAGACCTATCGCGCCGGGGCTCTGATAGCTCGAGTCCTGGGCGAGCAGGAGCCACGAGGACGGCTCGTCCTCCGGGCTCCCCTGCCAGATCTTGCCGCCCAGGAGCTGGCCCGAGACCTCGAACCGGAGCCAGTACTGCTGGCCGTACTCCAGGCTGTGAGGCACGCCCGAGAGTATCGTCGGATCGGCGGTGAAGCCGTCGAACCGGATTATGGCGGCCATGTCGGTCTCCGGGTCTATGGCGAGCATGTAGCCCTGCCACAGGATCCCGGTGAATCTCACGGCGAGGCCGACGAAGCCAGCCCGAGGGATGACGGTCACGCGCATCGAGTAGTCGGCGACGCTCATCGAGCCGCCCTGATCGCCGTTGGAGGCGCCGGCCACGGCCTCGTCCGGCGCGGTGTGATCGAAGCAGTACCAGCCGTTCTCCACGGTGTAGACGGCTCCCAGCGGCAGCTCGAACCAGCCGTCCGCGACGCCGTCGGAGAAGTCGTCGAAGAAGAGCACATCGCCACTCGGGGCGGCCGGCGCGAGAAGCGCAGCGGCCGCGATGGCAGTCATCTTCCAGCCCATTGCCCGTTACCCCCTCCCGTAGTTCTCATGCCGTAAGGTCGGTCACCGGGGTCCCGGGGTCAATAGGGTCTCCGGCCCGCCGCTACGATCCGGACACGAGCATCGTCCTGGCAAGCCTTCCATGGAGCCTGCCGACGCTCCTGGCGAGGTGCAGCGTCCCCGGGAACAGCAGCGCTCCCGCGATCACCACGAAGGGCATGAGCCAGACGGGAATCCACCAGCTCTCGTAGAGGTCGAACACCTGGATGTGGAAGACCAGCTCCAGCACCGGGCTGGCGATCATGCTCAGCGATAGCGCGAACAGGGTGACGAACAGGGAGAAGTAGAGCACCCCCAGGGGCAGCATCAGGATCAGGTAGACCAGGGAGGTCCAGGTGCTTCCGGTGGCGAACACGCCCTTCAGGCTGCCCCACCAGCCCTCGCCCTTCCTGACGAAGACGGGTCGCCTGGGCATCCTCACCCCCAGCAGGGCTTCCACGATCCTGCCCTCGACAAGGGCAAGCCCCCTGAAGGAGAGGAAGAAGAGCCATGTCACGGGGACCCCGATGACGAGCACGATGAGGCCGGCGGAGACCGAAAGGGCCGCGGTGGTCCAGGTGAAGTAGACTATGCCGGTGGCGAGGCCGAAGATCATGTAGAGCATAGCCGCCCAAGCCGATGGCTCGGCGATGACCCCGAAGAAGCCTCTCAGGCCTCGCTTCTCGACCCGGGGCCTCGTGGAGCCGATCGCCGGACTGGTGTACTCCTCGATCCTGCGGTACTGCTCGGCTATCTCCCCGGGCGAGCCGTAGCTCTCGATCACCTGGTTCACGGCCTCCTCCGGGGATACGCCCGGATGCTCCGTCACGTAGGTCTCGAGGGCACTGGTGAGGTGGTCCTCGGCGTCGCTCAGGGCGTCCTGCACGATCGCCCTGTCCATTCCGGCGAGCTGCCTCCGGAAATCGTCCAGGTAGCGGCTAATGCCCCGGCTGGTCATTTCCGACTCCTTCTATCAGTCCGTTGACGAACGCCACGGTGTCCGACCAGATGCCGGACCATCTCTCGAGCGCGGCCCGGCCTTCGCCGGTTATCTCGTAGTACTTCCTGGGCGGCCCGGAGACGGAGGGCTCCACGCTGCTCTCCAGGAGGCCCGAGGCCTCGAGCGACCGCAGAACCGGATAGAGGGCCCCGTGCTTGATCAGGCTGGCGCCCGTGCCCTCCGCATCCGTCAGCCT
>JAFGKQ010000105.1 GCA_016928495.1 Candidatus Fermentibacterales bacterium | reverse complement strand
TGTCAGCCAGCTCGCGGTAGAGGTCCACTGCCTTCCTGCAGAGTTCCAGGCCCTCTCGCGGGGACACGGAGTGGGCCATGACGAAGCCGGCTCCGCTGCAGTACGTTGCCTCCAGACGCTTCCTGATGGTCGCATCTTCGATCTGGGGAAACGTCTCGCGCATGGCCAGGAAGCTCCTTGTCGCCTGCTCGCTGTCGCCGCGGAGGTGCCACATGAAGGCAAGTCTCATTCCCGCTCTCAGGTAGGTCTCGCACACGGGAAGAAGCTCGAGGGAGGCCTCTAACTCCATCCTCGCCTGGTCGTAGTCGCCCCTGTTGTAGAGCATCTGCCCCAGTCCCGCCAACACCAGGCCCCTCTCCCCGGGCGATCGGGCCATGGCCAGCGCCCTCCGGAAGCACTCTTCGGCTCTGTCGTGGTCGGCAACGAGAGTGTAGAGGTCGCCCAGCGTCGATTCGGCGAAGAACTCATCCTCCTCGTGCTCTGCGGAACCGGCGAAGCTGACTCCTCTGTAGCACTCGAGCCATCGTATCGCCTCGCGGGTTGCCTGCCGGCCCATGGCCTGCCTTGCGGCCATCAGGCTGTATTTCCTTGCCCGCTCTTCGTCGAGGCTGTCGCAGTAGTAGTGAGCGACCGTCGCCAGAAGCTCGTCCGGCCCTCGATCCAGCCGTTGCTCGAAGAAGAGCCCCAGTCTGGAGTTTACCGCCTTCCTCAGGCCGAGTGTCAGCTGCGAGTGGAGGTAGCTGCGCACGGTATCGTGGGTGAAGCGATACTCGGGAGATCCGACGAGGCCAGCATCTTCGACCATCAACTCCATTTCCAGGGGCTTCTGCAGAGACCTTGCGATCCTGATGCCAGGCTCGTCCAGCACGAAAGCGAGAAGCTCGATGGTGAAGCCGCCAACGACCGCCGAGGCGGTCCTCAGCAGCTCTCTGGTGAAGTCGTCGAGACCCTCCAATCGCTCGGATATGACCTGAGAGATGCTCTCCGGAAGCTCCAGATCGTCAGCGACCTCGTAGTCCCAGCTTCCAGCCGCCCCGGGAGATATCGACCCCTTCTCCGTGAGGGACTTCAGGAGCTCCCTGAGGTAGAAGGGGTTGCCGCCGCTCTGACGCACCAGCCGCTGCAGGACCGGTCTTGGCACGTGCGGGTCACGGAGCGCGAACATCACGAGGTGGCCCGCGTACTCCTCCGGAAGCTCGCTGAGCTCGACAGTGAGGAACGGTACTAGCTTCGACAGCACTATCACCTGCCGGTGAACCTCCGGGTAGCCGTCGACGGGGCTGCGCATGGTTGCGACGAAAAAGATCCTCGCCGAGGCGGAGGTGCGAACGAGATAGCAGAGCATCTCGAGGTCGTGCCCCGAGATCCACTGGAGATCGTCTATCAGGAAGACGACCGGTCGCCTCCTGGCGATCTGCCTCAGCAGGGATGACGCATCGCAGAAGACCCTGTGCCTGACGGCTCCCTCCGAGCCCGAGACGGCTTCCTGCGAGTCGTCCTCGGCCACATCCACCCCCCTGAGCAGTTCTGCGGTCTGAGGGTGGAGCGGACCCACCTCCAAGAGCATCTCGCGCAAGGGGGCCGGTGGAGACTCGAGCAGGTGGTCCCTGATCGGGCCGGTGAGCTGCACGTAGGGGGCCGAGGATCCGAGCTCGTCGCATTTCGTCTCGAGGAAGAGACACCCCCTGAAGCTGCAGTAGTGTCTCAGCTCCGCCACAAGCCTGCTCTTCCCGACTCCCGGCTCGCCGCTGACCAGCGCGAACCTGCTGCCCTGCTCGACGACCTCGTCGAGGGTGGCCCGAAGGGACCTGAGTTCCCTGTGCCTGTCCACGAAGTGGTCGAAACTCATCGCTGCCTGCGGGGGCCCTGCCCCCGGATCCCGGTAGAAGGAGACCCTTCCCCTGCCGCCGTCCTTGGCCTGGTAGAGCGCTTTGTCAGCCTTCTCCATGACCTCGGAGAGCTTGCTGTCGTCCGCCGCGCTGTCTGCTACTCCCAGGGACAGACTCACCCTGACGTTCTCCGGGAAGATCTCGGTCTCGAGATCCTCGAGGATCCTCTGTGCCTGGTTCGCGGCCTGCAGGTGGCTGGTGGCGGGCATCACCACGACGAACTCGTCACCCCCGTAGCGCAGGACATGATCGGTCCGCCGGACGTTCCTCGCCAGGACATCGGCAACCTGCCGCAGGACCCTGTCCCCCTTGAGGTGGCCGTAGACGTCGTTGATGAGCTTGAAGTGGTCCACATCGGCCACCATGACTGACCAGGTCTCGCCCTCGGGCCTGGACGAGAACCCGTGATCCAGGCTCTCCAGGGCTTCCCTTCCGGGCAGGCCGGTAAGGCCGTCGCGGTGCTCGCCAGACTGGGTCATTCCCCTTCCGCCCACTGCCTGTGCCGTGGATGCCGGCTCCTCTGCTCCAGAGTGAACCTAAGCAGAGCCGTCTGCGCGGGGAAGTCGGCCTGTTGCCCGTGTCGGGACTTGATGCCGCGTCAGTAATGTCGGAGGATATCCTGCATGAAGCCTGACGATTCACGCATCGGAACAGCTGTCCCGAAGGGACCGCTCGACCGTGGGCGGTTCTTCGCGGCGGGTCTGTGTCTTCTGAGTCTGGCGGTGGGCGTTCTGGTCCTGGCCCTGTTCGGCCCCATCCCTGTGGATGACGGATACTACTACCTCGGGATCGCCTCCAATCTCGCTGAGGGCAGGGGCTTTTCCTTCGACGGGATCAACCCTACCAACGGGTTCCATCCTCTGTGGCAGCTCCTGCTGGTTCCCGTGATGGCGGTCTCCGGAGGAGGGGTGCCCGCGCTCTGGCTGGCTTCTCTGGTCCAGCTCGTGCTGTTCGCGGCCGGCGGCCTTGCTCTCTTCGCCACGGCCGGAAGGCTGGACCCTCCGGTCCGGTGGGCCGCTCCCGCCGTCTCGGCCCTCTGGCTCGCCAACCTCTGGCTACTCACCAAGGGCGGCATGTCCTGCATGGAGACCGGACTGGCCGTTCTGCTGCACGGGATGAGCCTGCTGTCTCTGGTGGAGTACCTGTCGCGGGGCAGGAGTCCGGTCAGGGCCTCGCTGTTGCTGGCCCTGCTGGTTGCGAGCAGGCTCGACACGATCCTGCTGGTTCTGCTGGTCGGGCTGGCTATCCTGATCTTTACCCGGAGGTTGCGGGACTCCGTTCTGCTCGTCGCCCCCGCTGGCCTCTTCACTGTCCTCTACGCTTCGGTCAACCTGCTGACGACGGGCCGTCTCGCGCCCGTCTCGGCCTTCGTGAAGTCCGAGCCGGGAAGGATGATGCTCAGGCGCCTGTTCGGCACGGGGAACATGGCCCTGATCGGGCACGGGGTGACCAATGCCCTGGAGTTCCTGACCCTCGGCGGACGACTCAGTCCGATCATCCTGCTCTGCGGGGTCCTGATTCTGGGTGCCCTCGCGGTCCTGGGCCTGCGGAGATCCGGGAGGGCGCTGCGCGTTCTTACCCTCTCGCACCTTGCCTACTCGATCGGCCTGCTGGTGTTCTACTCCCTGGCCTACGGCTCCCTCCTCGACACCTACACCTATTACTGGTTCCCGGTGATCCTGGGCTGGATCCTGCTGCTTCCGGCGCTCTTCTGGACCGCGGGAGGCGCGTGGGCGGCCAGGGTCGTGCTGGTGCTGATGCTCGCCCTCACGCTCGGCTTCGACCTGATCTACGGGGCGGACCTCCTGGGGAGCTATGCCTTCCGGATCCCGATGGACAGTAGGCCCGAGACGGCCGGTATCCGGTTCCTCGACGCCCTGCCGGACGGGAGCCTGATAGCGAGCTGGGATGCCGGTTTCCTGGGTTACTTCTGCAGACATCCCGTGGTCAACCTGGACGGTCTGGTGAACAGCTATGATTATCTGGATGCCATCCGGACCTCTGGTCTGGGCCACTACCTGGACTCGGCGGGCGTTACCCATATCGCGAATCTGGACTACTACCTCGAGAAGCGGGAAATGATAGAAGCGTTCGGCGGCTGGGACCTTGTGTTCGAGGAATCCGACACAGTCGGTTCGCAGACCACCAGATTCACGCTCTCTCCCACGACCCGGGGCTACTGCTCCGAGGGCATCCGGACCTTCTACGTCTACGGGAGACAGGAGTCGCGCTGACATCCGTCCGGCGGTACGCTCACGATGGCCATTCCTGGATTCGATGCCCGTGTGCTGCAGCAAGCTCGAAAGGGGTAAAGCTATGAAGGATTCTGTCGACGTCAGGGGAGTAGCATCATTGCTCCTCGCCGTGCTCGTGATGAGTGCAGGCTGTGGGGGCGGCTCGCAGCCTGGCAGGCCGGAGGACGCAGTCTCCGGGCTGTTCGAGGCCTTCTGCAACGGTGACGGGCAGAGGGCGGTGTCCTACCTGTCCCAGAACGTGATAGAGGAGATAGCCGAGGGTCTCGACGAGCTGAGAGCCAATCCCGCCATGGCTGCTCAGCTGCGCTCCTACGGCATCGAGATAGAGGACAACGAGCTTGCCACGATTTCGCCCGGGGAGTTCGCGGCACGCATCATGTCGTCCGACGCCGTGGCGGGTGTGATGTCCGCCGCGGAGGTGACGATCGGCGAGGCGCTGGTCGACGGAGACCAGGCCACGGTGGATGTCACCGTGCGGTTCGGAGGGGACGAAAGCGTCCAGGAGGTTCCTCTGGTACTCGAGGGTGGATCCTGGAAGATCGATGGGGAGTTCGGGTTCAGCTTCTAGGTCCGGAAGGTGCCCGGTCTCCCGGAGTAAGAAGCGTTACGGTCCCGGCCGAGCCATCGACCCTGACCAGGGCACCGTCGTGCAACAGCGAAGTGGCGTCCTTCAGCCCGAAGACAGCGGGAACGCCCATCTCCCTTGCCACGACGGCTGCGTGGCACAGCATGCCGCCGCCCTCCATGACCACAGCCGCTGCCCTGGGGAAGAGAGGGGTCCAGCCCGGATCCGCGTAGACGGCCACGAGAATCCCGCCGACCTGCAGCCTGCCGGCGTCGGGCTCTGACATGATGCAGACACGGCCCTGGACGCATCCTCCCGAGACGGGGGTCCCCTTCAGCTCCACGCCT
Source organism: Candidatus Fermentibacterales bacterium (assembly GCA_016928495.1). Taxonomy (GTDB): domain Bacteria; phylum Fermentibacterota; class Fermentibacteria; order Fermentibacterales; family JAFGKQ01; genus JAFGKQ01. The sequence continues at coordinate 10,794 of JAFGKQ010000105.1, read as the reverse complement.
GCCGGGAGAGCGTGCGGTCGCGGCTCCTCAGGCTCCCGGGCGCTAACCGCCGTGCCTGGCGTGCAGCCTTCCATCGGGCTGCCAGAACCGCGCACCAGCGGTGGGGCCCCGTTCCTTGCGAAGTACTCGTGCCTCAGCCTTCGGACCGCGATCTCGTGCCCCAGCCCCCCGGGGAGGCTTCCGGTCCTGATCACCTCAGCGATCTCTGGCTTCTCCAGGTAGAAGATATCGTCCGCTCGCCCTAGCAGGCTCCTGTCCTCGAGCCTCCCGCCCAGCTCGAGCGCGGCCTTTCTTATCCGCTGGAACACCCTCAGAGCGTGGTGCTTCGGGGCCTCTCGCAGCGGCATATAGCGCTCCACCATCCTGGCGGCGGCTCTCAGCAGCGGGCGGACCAGCCAGCAGCGCTCCCGCACCGCCCTCTCCAGGGTCGACCTCCTGTCTGCGTAGAGCCGCTCCATCCTCGTCCGGAGCGCTCCGCCCGCGAGGGGTGACCGCAGCCCCGCAACGACCAGCTCGACGATGCGTTCCGGCTCGTCCTCCCATCTTGGGACACCGGGGTCGAACTCACCCGGCCCTCTGTGCCCGAACGCGTCCAGGAACCCGTCCAGCTCCGCCAGCCACTCCCTACCGTGGCTCGTGGAGCCAAGCCTGTCGCGGAACCCGGCCAGGCCTGCACCATCGGCCTCCAGAAGCTGCCCGAGTCCCTTCGCCTTCTGCGTCAGGTCCTCGAGCGAGAGCGATATCTCCGTCGTCGGATTGCCCGGAATGCCTGCCGCAAGGAGCTCCGCCGCCCAGGGCGTCCTCGCGTACAACCTCAGCGCGATCCGGTAGACCAGTATCGCCACTATCTCCATCTGTAGCCCATCCCTGAGATCCCTTGTCTCGTCGGCTCCCAGGAGCTCCAGCTCCTTCAGCAACTCCCCGTCGCTGAGCGTCGCAACCGGAGGCCTCGACCTGACCCTCTTCGAGCCGCGCTCGAGCGTCATCATGGCCCTCGCAGGCAGAACTCCCCTCGAGAGCCTCGAGAGCGACCTCGCCCCGGCGGCGATCATTCGGGCGGACCTGACGAGGCGGTTGCCGGGGAGCTGCCTGGGCTGCACCAGGCCTTCCTCGATGGCCCTGCCTATGGAGTCCGCCGCTCTCCTGTCCATTAGCGCGACCATGGAAGGCACCAGGCGGCCAACGCCGGGAAGTGAGAGCATGCAGTTGAGGTTGAAGTAGGCGCGTCCGTTGACGAGATCGATGGGCCTCATGTGAGCCTCCAGGGGCGAGCCTTCCGGGATGCCGAACAGCCGCCTCGTCACCGGGGGCAGGATCTCGTCCCGCCAGAGTGACCAGGCAAGGGGAGTCAGTGGATCGGGCAGGGTCTCGGAGATGTTCCAGTTGGACCAGACCGGGACCGGATGGTCCCTTGCTCCCGCGAAGGCGCGCTGGACGACCCATTCGACCACAGGCCGGGCAGGCATGGTAACGGGCCTGGCCTGCAGCCACCAGAGCAGCCCTTCCCGGTCGATCGCCCACTCGAAGTCCTGGGGCCGCGCATCGCCCATCGAGACTCGCAGCTCGGCAGCCAGGCGAGCCACTCCCGGCGCGGCCTGCCCATCGGTGTCCGCCCCGTCTCCCGTCCTGACCACCCATCGTTCCGGGACGACCTCCCCGCCCACGACCGAGGCACCGCATCCCCGGACCATTTCCACGGTGACCACGTCCATGCCGGGCGGACCCTCGGCGAAGCAGACTCCGGAGAGCGGGGGCGTGCTGATCATGCGCTGCACGACCAGCCCGATCCGGACGTCATCCACGCCTCCGGGCGCGTAGCCCGGGACCCGGACGCATGCTGCCGGGTCCATGCAGGTTACGGCCGCGGCCATTGCCGACTCGATGTCCGGCAGGTCGGGGACCGAGCGGAACAGGCCGGCAAAGGACCTGTCGCGGGAGTCCTCTCCGATAGCCGATGATCTGGCTATCACGGGACCGGAATCCAGAACAGCGGCCGCTTCCCTCCGGAACTCGAGCATCAGAGAGTCGTCCCATGAGGAGGGCCTGCCGGCGCAGGCGCATACCGCAAAGCCCGCGGGGACTCTGGCTCCTGCACCGATCAGGCGGGCCAGCCCAGCGGCCTTGCCGCCGAAGCAGGCCGGAACCTGCAGCATGTCCGCAAGCTCCTCGAGGCCCATGAGGCAATGGTGACCGCCCTGCCGTGGCAGACCGGCCATGGTCAGGGTCCGCGAAGATCCAGCAGCCGGAGGCCGCCCCTTCCCCAGGAAGGTCCGATGAGGGCCGTCCCCCGCTCGAGCGGGAGGATCAGCTCCGAGAGCTCAGCGGGGTCCAGGTGAAGGGTCTCGGCATCCGTGGGTCGGAGCGCCTCCCAGTCCATGGACCGCACCAGCTCGGCGGTGGAGCCACCATCCCTGGTGAGGAGCATCCCTTCGCTGGGGAGAGAGCAGTAGACCTTCCAGTCCTGGCCCTCCGGAATCTCGGTGAGCACCCCGTTCGGAACGCTCAGCAGGCCGGACCTGCCGTTGATGCTGACCAGCAGGTGCTCCTCGTCCACCCACGACCGCAGGTAGCCCTGGTCCTCCTCGGCGAGCATGAAGTCCAGGACGGGCTCGAGTGTATGCTGGTCGAAGACCGTCAGCCCTCCGAAGGCACCTTCTCCCGCGTCGTCGGCGCAGGCTAGGAGAGCCCCCGAAGGCGACTCCAGAAGCTGCCCGAACCAGACGATGCCGTCACCACCGCATCCTGTCTCCGGGAAGGCCATCTCCTCGAAGTCGAACCAGCCCCCGTCAGGCTCCAGGGGCAGCAGCCCCCTGGTTCGCCTGATGTGGCCCGCGTACTCGTCGGCAGGCATGTAGCGGCAGGCAATGCAGTTGCCGTAGATGAGCGTTTCTCCCGGGACGAGGCCGAAGACGGGCTGCTCTCCGCCCATGGGGTGGGGGCAGATCAGAAGCCCTCTTGCCTCCGATCCGTCGGATCGGCACAGCACCAGGGCGATGGCATCGCTGCCCGACCATCCATGCTCGAACTCCTCGCTTACCCAGATCGTCGGGGCGAGCAGCACCCACTCGCCGTCGGAGCTGACGTCCAGGGCCCAGAGGCCCCCGGTCGACCATCCATCGGCCTCCGGGGTCCAGTCCGGCCTCCACGCGGTCAGCTCGAGGGTCGAGGGGTCGAGAACTGCCACTGAGTCCGGGCCGAGCTCGCACAGAACCATGCCGCCCGGCATCGGGGAGAAGTAGCGGACGTCGTCCAGAAGAGGCTCGAGCCCTGCTCCGGCCTCAGAGCCGCAGGCGAGGAGGAGAGGCAGTAGCAGGCGGTACCGCTTCAGTCCGAGGTGCTCCTGCCGAGAAGGCTGTCGTGAAGCCTTGTGAGACCGGAGGCGAGCTCCGTTCTCGAGAAGCTGTTCCTGAGCGTGCTGCTGCGGAAGTTCTCCAGGCACTCCTGGAGCTTCGCGAAGGCCTCTCTCACCAGTTCGGCGGCCTCGGAGATCTTTCCCTTCTGGAGCAGGCATCTCGCCAGAACGTAGGCTGTCTCCATGTCCTCGACGAAGCCGAACATCTGGTGTGAGTCCCTTCTCGCCCTGAGCAGCTCCTCCGCCTTGCCGAGCTTGTCCCTGTCCCCCATGGCTCCAGCCAGGAAGAGCCTGCCCCTTGCCCAGGAGAGGGAGTTGGCGAGCTTATCGCCCATCTGATCGAGACCTTTGGTCTTCTCGACCTCGGCCACGAGCTCCTCAGCGCGGTCCAGCTGGTTGCGGTCGATGTAGAACTCGGCCAGATCGAGCCTGAATCTGGAAGCGAGCGAGGGTGAGCCACACTCCACCGCCAGCCTTATGGCGGTACCGAAATGGCTCTCGGCACTGCCCGGGTCGCCCTTGCCGGAAGCCGCGAAACCGAGGTAGGCCTCGGCCCACATCAGGTCGTCCCTGGCTCCGGTATCCTCTGCCAGCGACCTCGCCAGCGAGGCATACTCCTCCGTGAGATCGTACTGCCCGATCAGGTTGTAAAGCCTTGCCATGCTGACGTATGCCGGCATCAGGGAATCGACGAGCCCCATCTCCCTGAAGGTGCCGACCGCCGACTTCATGAGCGACAGGCGCTTCTCCCAGTCCAGCTCGTAGTCCAGCGCCGAGGCGGCGCTCATGCTGGCGGCAGCCTCGCCGGCTCTGTCTCCGGCCTCGGAGAAGAGCGAGACGGCCTCGAGGCAGTGCTCCGCTCCAGCGGGAGAGTGGCCCACGCTCGCGAGTATGCCCCCGAGCGCGTTGTGAAGGTGAGCGAGAATGTGGCTCCGGCCGCCCACGTCCGAGTTCTCCACTTCCCTTATGCATCTGCTCAGCAGCTCTATGCCCTGATCTCCGCGTCCCATGCTGAAGAGGACCATCGCCAGGAGGCGGACTGCCGCCGCCCTCTCGGACAGGTCGATCAGTCTGTCGAGAGCGTTGTTCAGTTGGCCCATGGCCAGCTTCATATCCCCCTGGTTGAAGAGGAGCTGACCTGAGAGCAGGTGGACCCTGCCTACTTCCTCCTCGTCCGCGGCAACTCGCATGAGCTCCTTCACGAGAACCTGACCTTCGGAGTCCCTTCCGGTGAGGGTATAGAGACGACCGAGCTCGAGCGCGGCGAAGAACAGGTCGGACCTGTCCGTCTTCGTGCGGTCGGCTGTCTCGAGGAATCGCTCCAGCCAGGGGAGCGCCTCGAGCCTGGCCTGGTCGTCGAGACAGGCGCGCGCCGTGAGAAGGGCGAACCGGCTGAGCCTGGGTTCGTCACCGCTCTCGCCGTAGTGGAACGCTATCCTGTGCAGCAGCTCGGAATCGCCTTCGTCATCGAGACGTGCCTCGTAGAAACGGGCGATCCTGCCGTTGATGCTCACATGGTCCTCCGGGGTCGTCTCCCGGAGCAGGAACTCCCTCAGGGTATCGTGATGGAAGCAGTAGGAGGACGATTCTCCCGGACCTGGCTCCTCGCGCAGCAGATCCATCTGCAGAGGCTTCTCGAACGAGCGTTCGATGTCCGGCTCCAGCCTGTCGGTCACCGCTGCAATGAGCTCGAGGGTGAAGCATCCGACCGCGTGGGCCGCTGCGCGCACGACCTCTCTGCCATCCCCCTCCAGCTTGTCCAGCCTGCCCTCGATCACCCCGGACAAGGAGTCGGGAACTGCCGGCCCCTCTTCCAGCCTGTAGCGCCAGGATCCGTCCTCTCCCCTGCAGATTGCCCCGCTCTCATGGAGCGATCTCAGGATCTCCCTGAGATAGAGAGGATTGCCGCCGCTCTGCCGGATCAGCACCGAGAGGACCTGTCTCGGTACCTGCGGGTCCCTGAGAGCGAACATCACCATGTGCCCGGCATACTCCGCCTCCAGGTCTCTCAGCTCCAGCTCGCTGATCCTCGCGAACCTGGAGAGCGAGTGAAGCTGGCTCTCCACGAGCGGGTAGTCACGGGTAGGAGAGCGGAGGGTCGCGAGCAGCAGCACAGGGGACTCTCTCAGAGACCGGGCGAGCTGACAGAACAGCTCGAGATCGGCCCTGGACATCCACTGGATGTCGTCGACCATGAGAACGGTCGGGCTTATGGAGGTCATAGCCCCGAGGACCCGGGCGATCTCCGACATGACCCTGAACCTGGTTGACTCCGGATCGTCCGCCTGAACGATGGAGCCGGTCAGGCCCAGGGCGGGGAAGAGGCTCGAGGTACGGGCATCGACCTCCCCGATTTCCTCCCTCAGCCTGTCGAGCAGCCTGTCCTCGAACTCGGACAGGCGATGCGCTATGGGACGAGTGAGAAGCGTATAGGGCTTCCTGGAGCCCAGCTCCTCACAGCGGGCCTCCAGGAAGTAGCAGCCCTTGAAGCGGCAGTAGTGCATCAGCTCGTGCCCCAGCCTGGTCTTCCCGGTGCCCGGCGACCCGGAGATCACGACGGTCCTTCCTCCATGGAGGATGGTCTCGTCCAGGGCTGTTCTGAGGACCTTGAGCTCCCTCTGCCTGTCCACGAAGTGATCGAAGGAGATGCCGGCAGGAAAGCCCTGGGACTCGCCCGGGGACTCCGAGTAGAAGGAGACTCTCCCCCTGCCGCCCTCCTTGGCCTGGTAGAGAGCCCTGTCCGCCCTCTCGACCACGCTCGAGAGAGCCTGATCGGAATCGCTGCTGTCGGCGACGCCGAGCGAGAGGCTCACCTCGAGGTTGTTGGGGAAGGACTCCTCCCGCAGCTCTTCCAGGACTCTCTGCGCGGCGTTCGCTGCCTGAAGGTGGTCTGTTCCCGGCATGACAACGATGAACTCGTCGTCGCCGAACCTGATCGCCGTGTCACCGCGACGGGCGTTTCGCTGGATCACGGCCCCGATCTGCTTCAGCACGTCGTCTCCGCAGAGGTGACCGTAGACGTCGTTTATCAGCTTGAAGTGGTCTATGTCGACCACCATCACGGACCATCTGGTGCCCTGGTCTCTCGCAAGGAAGTCCCCGCCGAGAGACTCCAGCGCCTCTCTGCCCGGTAGTCCAGTCAGCTCGTCCCGCGGAGTGTCTTCCTGCACCCTGCGCTCCGTCCCTCGATGTTGGCACAGCATCTCATGGTGACAAGCCGGTATGGCTTACTATCGTGTCCCCGGCGGCTTCGTACAAGTCTTTTCCGGGGGCGCGGGCAGGCCGTGACGCCACGCGCTCTATCCGGAGGTGTCGCCCGGTGCAGCCCCACCGGCGGGTGAGGAGGCCGACTCCCACTGCGAGGGAAGAGGTACTCTGTCGCTCTCGCAGCCCATCTCCATCAACCTGTCACGCAGTCCCGTGAAATCCTCCGAGTCGAGAACTCCAAGCTCGAGGTCCTCGAGGATCTCCAGCGCTTCGGAATAGCGGGCGAGGCCCTCCTCAGGCTGTCCCTCGTCGCAGCAGAGAAGGCCAAGAGTGCTGAGAGCAGCGCTCTCGGACTTCCTCTCGCCGATCTCTCGCAGGATCCCCAGCGCGGTCTCGAGCTCCTCCCTCGCCTGATGCAATCGGCCTTTCAGCCTGTGAACCGACCCGAGGCCGAACCTGGCGTGACCCTCGAGCCTTATGCTGTCCGATTCCAGCCCGGTCTCGAGGCTCTTTCGAAAGCACTCCTCGGCCTCGTCCAGCTCGCCCTGGTCCTGGTGGAGGGCTCCGAGGTTCAGCATGGCGACCACCGAGGCCTGCCTGTCGCCTATCTCGTCGTTGAGCTGGATGGCCTGGCTGAAGAGCTCGCGAGCCTCCGGGTAGTTGCCAAGCTCCCGGTAGACTATCCCCATGTTGATCCCGGTAGCGGCCTCTCCCCGCCTGAATCCGATCTCCCTGAAGAGTCTCATCGCCCTTCCGTAGTGCTCCAGGGCTTTCTCGGTCCTGTCCTGGTTGCTGTGGAGTATGCCCTGGTTCACGAGGACTGTGGCGAGGGCCTTCCTGTCTCCGATTCGCTCGAGCAGGCCGATCGTCTCGTCGTAGCTCTCCATCGCCTGGTCCATCCTGCCCAGCCTGTGGTGGAGCACGCCGATGTTGAGCACCACCTGCGCCTCCATGAGCAGGGTTCCCCCTTCCACGGCGAGCTTCCTCGCCTGCTCGTAGAGGGACATGGCCTCATCGGGTCTGGCCGCCCTGTGCTCAGCCCCTGCCAGGTTCATCAGAGCTATCGACTGCAGTCCGGTATCGCCTATCTCCCTGGCGATAGCCAGTGCCTTCTCGTACAGGCTCCTCGACTCCCCTGGCTTGCCGTCCATCTCCAGGTAGTGGGCCATCTCGATGGCTATCTCGCATTCCCTCCGGGGGTAGCGGCCGTCCGCGGTCATCTCCATGGAGCGACGGATGGTCGCCAGCTCCTGCTCCTTCAGCCCGAGCACTCCCTCGACCCTGGCCTTCTGGAGCAGGACGTCGAGCATCCAGCCGTCGGCCTCGTCCCCCGGCGGCAGGCTGTCCAGGAGCTCGATCAGCCTCTCGGCGAGCATGAGCGCGTCTTCGTTCTGGTAGCTGGCGGCTGCCCCGACGAGGGCCCTCAACCCCCAACGTACCGCTCTGCGGGGATCCCCCGCCCTGTCCCAGTGGTAGGCCAGAGCGGAGGCAACGCCATCCTGGTCCTCAGGGAAGAACTCCTCGATGGACTCGGCTGCAGCCCTGTGCAGGAGCCGTCTGTTGCTCTCGAGCATGCTGTCATAGGCAACATCGTGTATCAGCTTGCTGGGGAAGGCGTACCTCCGCTCGAAGGCGCTCCTCTCGCAGCTCAGGAACTGCCTCCGCTCCAGGTCGTCCAGCAACCTGGCTTCGTCCTCGCTGCCGTAGACCCTGGCTGCAAGGGATCTGAACAGGCCCATCAGGAACTCCATTCCCAGGACCGAGGAACCCTGGAGAACGGCCTTCTGGTCTCCCGGGAGCCGATCCAGGCGGGACTGGAGCAGTCCCGAGAGAGTCGACGGAACCAGCGAGTCGCCCGGGCGATCCGGAAGATCCCATCCCTGCCCGGTCTCGGTGGCAGTGCCCGACTCGACGAGCTCTCTGATCATCTCCTCCATGAAGAAGGGATTGCCTCTGGAGCATCCGAGCAGAAGGGTCCTCAGTCTGTCGGAGGCCTCCCCCGACCCGCCCATGGATGTCAGCACCTCCTGCATCAGCTCCTCTGATTCACGGGTGGACAGAGGTTCCAGGCACAGCTCCGATGCCTCGGCATACCCCGGGAGGATGGCGAACTCGACCGCCGAGCCGTCCTCTCGCTCGGACCTGTAGAGCATGATCATGAGGATGGGCCTCTTCGAGTCACACTCGGCGATGATGAACTCGAGGGCGCTCCTGCAGGTGCTGCCTGTCCTGTGCAGGTCGTCCAGGACCAGGACGAGCCTGCGAGTGGCCGCCACGGCTCTGAAGACGTTCCTGAGAGCAGCCCTGATCTCGAGGGACCTGGCCGCTTCGTCCATGGACGAGGAGCCCGAGTCTCCCGGGTCTATCGAGAGGAGCTCGGCCAGGAAGGGCGCCGAATCCGTCAGAGCCTCGTCCCCCGACAGGCCGGAGAGCCTCGCCCTGAACTCCCCGTACCCGGGGCGTTCGTCGTGACCCAGGCCGAGGAGCTGTCTGAGCATCGACGTCCAGAGCCAGTAGGGAGGTTGCGCGTAGGCCATGGTCCTCGAGCACAGGATCAGTGGCGGATCGCGGTGATCCGCCTCGAGCTCCCTGCGAAGCTCCCTGACCAGCCTGGTCTTGCCGGCCCCGGCCTCTCCCCTGATGCCGATCACCAGGTGTTTGCAGCCCCCGCGCCTGTTCGGCTCGGTCCCGCCGACCTGCCTGGCGGCAAGGCTGCGCAGCTCGTCGAGCTCACGCTTCCTTCCGACGAAGGGGGTCATCTCCTGCTGGGAGGGCTCGTCCGCGGGAGGCTGCATCGTGTACTCCGTGAGCTCGTAGGTCGGCTGTCCGTAGAGCTCACCGCAGGGCTCGAACGGATACCTGCCCCTGCAGTCCCTGAAGACGTCCTTGGTGACCAGGAGAACGTTGCGGGGCTCCCTCTCCGCCAGAGAGTCGGCCTCGTCGAGCGCGCTACCGGATACCTTCTGCCCGCCGATGACGTCCCTGGACACTTCCAGGACCCCTGCGGACGCGCCCATCATGAAGTCGAGCACGATGTCCTGCGCCCTGAGAACGCCGTTGATCTGCCCGAGGCCGTTGAACACCCTGATGGCGCTGCTGACGGCTCTCTGGCTGTCGTCCTCGAGCGCACGCTCGACGCCGAAGACGCACCTGAAGGAGAAGGCTTCGTCCCGCTCGAGGAAGCCGCCGTAGGCCTGAACGACCTTGCCTACCATGCCCGAGATGGTCTCCGCTATCCTCGACAGGGCACGCCTCGACATGTGTGCCCCGGCGGGTCTTCTCACCTCTATCGAGAGCACCGCGGCCTTCCTCCGCTCGCCCTCCTCGAGCCTCGCGGTGCTGGCCCCTTCCTCGTACTCGATCTCGGAAGCGAGCCTGGAGATATCGCTCTCGAGCAGGGTGGCCAGATTCGACATCCCGGCCTTGACCTCTTCTTCGCCGGGCCCGAGCGCCTCGAGTATCGCGGGCAGGTGCCTCTCGAGATCTCCCCTGGTGGCGTCGTACCACTGCCTGGTCGAGATGTAGTACTGCATCCATTTGGAGAAGTCGACGCGCTCTATGACCACGGAAACCAGCGCCAGTCCCCGGCTGACGGCACGCTCGATCTCCCTCCTGACCTGTGGCGAGCGGTTGGAGTCGCTGGACACTACGAGCACCATTGCCGATGCGGAGTCGATTCCGTCTATGATCGACTCTACCCAGTCCGAGCCCGTCGGTATGTCTCTGGGGGCAATCCAGCAGGCCTGTCCTCTGGACTCCAGGTACTCGCAGATCAGCCCCGCGGCTTCCCTGTCCCGACTCGAATGGCTGATGAAGACGGCCCTGCTCATCTCCGCCCCGTTCCCTGCCCGGAAGCCCCGTCGCGGGGATATGTCCGAGATTCCTGATCGTGGATCAGCGGGAACACCCGCTGACCCGTGGAAACTACCCGGGCCCGGCCCCCTCAGGCAAGCGCCAAATGGGGACACGCACCATTTTCTTCCTGCCGGGGGCTGACCGTGACGCCCTCCCGGATCGGGGACAGCCTGGGGCACGACCGCAAGCGTGGCCTTATCATGCTGCCCGGTTCTGCCTAGATTACCTGCTCCGGTCCGTGCACCTACGCCCGCACAGGAGGTTGCTGCAGGTCATGCCCCTGTTCCTCTTCACGGACATCGAGGGCTCCACGAGACGCTGGCAGGATCATCCCCACGAGATGCGGGCGGCGCTGGAGCTGCACGACAGCATTCTGAGAC
>JAFGKQ010000104.1 GCA_016928495.1 Candidatus Fermentibacterales bacterium | reverse complement strand
TGTTGGTGTCCACGCCCAGCTCGCGCTGGTTGATGATCGCTTCCTTGTCGTAAAGCACGTACTCGATCGGGTCCTCGACGGTGAGGATGTGGACCCGCCTCTGGCTGTTCACCTTGCGGATGATGGAGGCGAGCGTGGTGGACTTGCCGCAGCCCGTGGGACCCGTGACCAGGATGAGGCCCTGCCTCTTGTCGGCGAACTTGGCCACGACCTCGGGAAGCCCCAGCTCCTCGAAGCTCAATATCTCGTAGGGAATCACACGGATGGCGCAGGCAACGCAGCCCCTCTGGACGAAGGCGTTGGCCCTGAACCTGGAGAGCCCCTTTATCCCGAAGGCGAAGTCCAGCTCCTTCTCCATCTCGAATCGCTTCTTCTGCTCGTCCTTGAGAAGGCTGTAGACCAGGTCCTGGGTCTCCTGAGGGGACAGCGGATCGTACTCCATCTTGAAGAGGTCGCCGTCGACCCGGATGGTCGGAGGAACGCCCACGGTGAGGTGGAGGTCGGTGGACCTCCGCTCCATCATCTCTTTCAGAAGGGTTTTTATGTTCATGCCGTCTTGTCTCTTTCCTTCTTCCTCAGGAACTTCTTGCGCGCACGCTTGACTTCCTCGTCATCGTCAGCAGTAACGCGGGTCACCTCCTCGAGGGTGGTGACGCCGCCCGTGAGCTTGTCCACCGCGTCCATCCTGAGAGTGCGCATGCCCTCCGAGACGGCGATCACCCTCAGCCTTCCGGTAGGGACGCGGTCCATTACGGCCTGCTTGAGGTCCCTGGTCATGGAGAGGACCTCGAATATCCCGAGCCTGCCCTTGTAGCCCGTTCCGTTGCACTTCGTGCAGCCGATGCCCTTGAAAAAGGTCGCTCCCTCTGTCTCCAGGGGGTCGATCCCGGCCTCGACCAGCTCGGCCTCCTCGTACTGGACCGGCTCCCTGCACTTGGTGCAGACCTTGCGCACGAGCCGCTGCGCCATGATGACGTTGATGGCGGAGGCGACCAGGAAGGGCTTGATCCCGATGTCCACGAGCCTGCTGACCGTGCTGGGGGCGTCGTTGGTGTGGATGGTGGAGAACACCAGATGGCCGGTCAGTGAAGCCTTCATTGCTATAGCGGCGGTCTCGTAGTCCCTTATCTCGCCGACCATGATGATGTTCGGGTCATGCCTGAGAATGGCCCTGAGCGAGGCCGCGAAGTCATAACCCATCCCGGGGTCCACCTGGGTCTGGGTGATGCCCTCGATGTGGTACTCTATGGGGTCCTCGGTGGTGTGGATGTTGACGGCAGGCGTGTTGAGCTGGCTGAGGGCCGAGTAGAGCGTCGTCGTCTTGCCGCTGCCCGTGGGCCCCGTCACCAGAACGATGCCGAACGGAGAGTTGATGCCCTTCATGAAGGTCTTGAGGCCGTCCTCCGGGAACCCGAGCTGCCGCAGGTCGAACTCGAGGTTGCCCCTGTCCAGGATTCTCAGGACGATCTTCTCGCCGTTGATGGCGGGTACGGCGCTGACCCGGAAGTCGATCGTCCTGTCGTCGATGTTCGCCTTGATCCTGCCGTCCTGTGTCTTCCTCCGCTCAGCTATGTTCATCCTGGATAGTATCTTGAGACGGCTGAGGACCGGCGCCTGCAGCTTCTTCGGCACCCTGCCCACCACATGACAGGTCCCGTCCTGCCGGTAACGCACCCTGACGTACTTCTCGTAGGGCTCGACGTGTATGTCGCTTACTTCCTTGCGCACGGCGGTCATGATGAGGTCGTTGACGAACTTGACCACCGGCTCGTCCTCCATGCCGGCCGTCGAGTCCGCTACCACGGCCTCCTCGTCCTCTTCGTCGGTCGCGTACTCAAGGGTATCGACGACCTCGAGGCTGTCCTCTTCCTCGTCGTATTCGTTCAGGGACTCCTCGACGGTCACGAGGTCGTCGACCTTGCCGTAGATCTCGTCCAGCGTGCGGCGGATGGCGGAAGGTGCCGAGGCATAGGCCAGCACCTCCTTGCCGGTCTGGAACTTGACCTCGTCTATCGCGTAGAGGTTGCCCGGATCGGAGATGGCGATGGAGAAGAACCTGGCTTCCTCGCCGACCGGAACCAGGATGAACCTCCTGGCCATGTCCTCGGGTATGCGGTCGATGACCTTCTGCTCTATCCTGGTCTCGTTGAGGTATATGGGGTCAACGCTGTACATGTCCGCCAGGATCTCGGTGATGAGCTCCTCGGGGGCCCTGCCGGTCGAGACCAGATGCTCGGCCAGCTCGGCTTCGCCGGGGCCGACATCCCTCGCTATCTCATCGACCTCCTCGGCCGTGACGACCCCCGATTCGATCAGCATCATCGCCAGCCTGTTCAGCATCGGCTTACCCATCAGGACGTTGCCACCGTCTCGCGTATGACCTCGTCCAGAGACGTGATGCCCCTGGAGAAGATGCGGACGGCAGCCTCTCTAAGGTTGACCATGCCCTTGGCCAGGGCGGCCTTCTCGATCTGCACGCTATTGGCGTCGCTCTCGATCAGCTCTCGTATCTCCTCGTCGATCGGCATCACCTCGAAGATGCCGATTCGACCGGCGTAGCCCGTGTTGTTGCAGTAGTCGCAGCCAGTGCCCTCATAGAAGGTGGCGCCCTCGAACCGGTTCGGGTCTATGCCCGCCTCCTCCAGAGCGGTCTCGGGGATGCTCACCGGTGTCCTGCACTTGGGGCAGAGCTTCCTGATCAGCCTCTGTGAGGCGATGCAGACGAGGGAGGTGCTGAGCATGTAGGGCTCGGTCCCTATGTCCACCAGCCTGTTGATCGTGCTGGGAGCATCGTTGGTATGCGTGGTGGAGAGAACCAGGTGGCCTGTCAGGGCCGCTCTGATGGCGATAGCGCTGGTCTCCATGTCACGGATCTCACCGACCATGATAATGTCGGGATCCTGCCTGAGGTAGGCCCTCAGCGCGGAGGCGAATGTAAGGCCGACCTCCTCGTTCATCTGCACCTGGTTGATGCCCTTGAGGTTGAACTCCACGGGGTTCTCAGCGGTCATTATGTTGACGCCCACATCGTTGAGCTCGGTCAGCGCGGAGTAGAGAGTCGTCGTCTTGCCGCAGCCGGTGGGCCCCGTGACCAGGACGATGCCGTAGGGCCTGTGTATGGCCCTGCGGAACTGCGCCAGGCTCTCCTCCTCGAAGCCGAGCTTCTCCAGGTCCAGGATGACCTTCGACCTGTCGAGCAGACGGACCTCGACCTTCTCCCCGAACAGAGTCGGAAGGGTGGCAAGCCGCATGTCCACGAACCTGTCGCCGACCTTGACCTTCTGCCGACCGTCCTGCGGAAGGTGCCTCTCGGCGATGTTCATGCCTCCGATGATCTTCAGACGGCTGACCAGGGCTGAGCGGTACTTGCGGCTGGGGCGCATTATCTCGTGCAGCACCCCGTCTATGCGGTACCGGATCCTTATGAACTTCTCGAACGGCTCGAAATGGATGTCGCTGGCTCCCCTCCGCACTGCATCGGCGATCACGGAGTTGACGAGCTTGACGACGGGAGAGTCGGCAAGCTCTGCCATGATCTCGTCCTCGCCGACGAAGTCGTCCTCGTCCTCGCCCTCCTCGATCAGGGTCTCGAAGACGGCGTCCCCCATGATGAGATCCGAGTCATCCGTGACGGAGTCGTTGTCGTCCTTGACCGCTGTCTGGATGTTCTTCTCGTCGACCGACACGATGGCTTCGCTCTCGGGGTACCACTCCTTGAGGGCCCGCAGAACCATGCTCGAGGCGCAGACGTGGGGCTCTATCTCCATTCCGAGGGAGAAGCGGAGGTCGTCGATGGCGAAGAGGTTGCCCGGGTCCGTCATGGCCACTATTAGAGTGCGGCTGGATTGCTCGATGGGTATGACCTGGTAGCGTCTGGCTATCTCGGCGGGGATCAGCTTCTTCAGATCCTCGTTGACCCTCACCTTGTCCAGATCGATGCTGTCGATGTGGTGCTGGCGGGATAGATAGGAGTTGAGCTGCTCCTCGGTGACGAACCCCAGCTTCACCAGGTTGAAGCCCAGTCGCCCACCCTCGTCCTGCTGCTTCTTGAGGGCCTCTTCGAGCTGTTCCTTGGTTACCAGACCGGCTCTCAGGAGCATCTGTCCGATCTTCATGCGCCAGAGTACCTCCCAGAAGCAGGCAGGCTACACCACTGCGACAGAGGGAGCGTGCAGACCTGCAGCGTTCCGAAGACCATTCCCGGCAAACAAGAATAATCTCCACAGCTGGCGCTGTCCTGTCAACGACGACTCGGGCGCCGCGAACCGTGGAGCAGTGCGGTCAGAAGTTGAAGAGTATCCAGATGTTCATGCCGACATCGCGCTGGTTGTAGATCGAGTTCACCCTGTCGGTCTTCCAGCCATAGATGCCTGTCAAGCCTGCAGTTACGGATCCGAAATCGTAGTTGGCCGCCGGCTCGATCCGCCACTCCTCCCTGTCGCTCTGGACCTGGTCCCCGGAGATGCCGCCGATCACTTCGCTGACGGTCCTGCTCCTGGTTATGTCCAGACTGGTCGTCAGATCGCTCTGGAAACTCACCCTGAGCTTGCTGAGGAGCGGCAGGGGGATGGCGATGCCTCCCGGGGCGCTGAACGAGTACTCCACCGAGAGGGTGGTGCCGTGACTGCTGCTGCGGGTCCGGGCGCTGGTGCCCGTGTAGTTGAGCGTCTCCGTGACACTGCGGTTGTCGGCTATCGAGACCCTCACCTCGTTCTGGAACGTAGCCGACACGGAAAGCAGCGGCATCCACTTGGTGACGCGGGTCTCGCTGGTCGGAACGTACTCCTCGTTCTCGTACCTTCCGCTCTCGCTGGTGTCCACCCTGTAGCCGGAGCTGAGGTTGATGCTCCTGAAGGTGCTCTCGAATGGCGGGAGCCTCTCTATGCCGGACCATGACACGGTGATGCTTGGCCAGGTCGTCGACTCCTGCCTGTTCCAGTAGCCCGAGTAGTAATGCCTGGTGACGCTGTTCGAGTACTCTCCCCTGACGGAGAGCGTGGAGAGCGGCCGCACCCCGGTGGAGACCTGGAACAGGTCCTGCTTGGTGCGATCGTAGGGCGTCAGCTCGTCCAGCTCTGTCTCGAGCCCGAAGCGGTAGGTGTACCCGGGAAGGAAGTCGGCGTCCCTGTAGTCGCTGCCCTGCGTCCTGCTGATCGTTATGGTCGGGTCCGTTATGCGGTCGGCGAACCTCTCCAGCTTCATCAGCAGCCATCTGGGGCTTCCGGGAGCGGCCTGCTCGTCCAGCCTCTCGTCCCGGAGCCGGGCCAGCCGCCTGATCGCGTGGACCAGACCCACTCTCAGCGTGAGCTTCCTCGTGGTCGAGACCGAGAAGTCGTGAAGGCCGAGAGAGTCGTTGCCTCCGGTGTGCGGGGCGAGCCTCGAGCTGGAGTAGGCGGCGTCCCAGCTCAGCCTCGGCTTCAGGTAGTCGAAGAGGTTGATCTCCTGCGAGACCCCCGCCTGCTGGCTCCTCGATGTCTCCCTTCCCACGTTGAACGGCATGTCGCCTTCCCAGGGGTACAGCAGGTCCCTGCTGACCGAGAGGCCGAGAGAGGTGCTCTGCCCCTTCCAGAAGCCGAAGCCCACTGAACCGCTGGTGAATAGCCTCCTCGAGGTGCTCAGCCTGGTCTGGACCGGGGTCCCTCCCGAGTTGTCCCATCTGGTCTCCCACTGGTTGCTCCTGGAAACGGTCCAGGAGACGCTGGTGGGACGCAGCCTCAGGTATTCGATGATGGGCAGCCGCAGGAGCCTCATCTGCCCCAGCGAGAGGTTGTAGGATACCTCCCCCGAGGCCGCCGTGGTGGTGTCTCTCGTGAACCAGGTCCGCCCCAGGCCTCTCGAGTAGCTGTGCTTGACCCTGAAGGGATCGATCAGGTACCTGCCCAGAATGCTGTTCGACCTCGCGTTGCGACGCAGGGAGAAGCCCGTCGCCCAGCCCGTGGTCTCGGTGCGCTGCTCCCACGACTCCTCCGGGGAGA
>JAFGKQ010000103.1 GCA_016928495.1 Candidatus Fermentibacterales bacterium | reverse complement strand
GTGGGCTGGTGGGCTGGAACCCGGATTCGACGATGGCCGAGGCCTGCTTCCTGTGAAGCCCGTTGCGGATCATCTCCGAGACGGCCTCACCCGGGACCTGCTCGCCCGCGAGCAGCAACATGAGCCAGTCCTCCGCCGACTCGAGCTTGTGCCCTGCCGTCCACCTTACGGTGGCCCTGATCTTGCGGAGTCCGGTGCGTTCGCCCATCAGGGAGTCGAACTTGTCGAGGACGAGGAGCATGTCCTCCTGACTCCTCCTGTCCTGGCGCTCCTGAAGGTGCTTGAGGGTCCTCTCGGCATCCGCCTCCCTGCCCTGCAGCTGCATTGCGATCGCCAGCAGGGTAAGGGCCTCGGCGCTGTCCTTGCGCCTCACCAGCAGCTTCTGGAGCTGAGACACGACCCAGTCGGACTCCGTGGCCACTATTCCGCCGAGTGCCTCCACGGCCTCGGCGATGGAGCCGTTCTCGGTGAGGAACGAAGCCAGGCCCCTCGCCACGGTCGAGTCACGATCCACGCCCTCGTCGAGGAACTCCCGACAGACGTCCGCGACGGGAGACTCGGTCACATCGTCAGCAGCGAAGGCCTGCTCGATCGAGTCGATCGCCGTGGAGACCTCGCCGGCAGCCTTCTTGAACCTGGCCTGTACCAGGAGCGGCCTGGCCTTGCCCGGCGCCTCTCTCACGAGCGCCTGGACTGTCTGCGCGACCTCTTCGTCTATGTGGTCCTCCTCGATGAGCTGCTCCAGAGCGCGGCAGGCGTCGTCGAACCTGTCGACGGCGGCATGGAGCCGGGCGAGGTAGATCCGGGACCTGTGGCTGAGGTCCCTGGGGATGATGTCCTTCTCCACCATCGAGATGGCTTCCGTAACGATCTCCCTTGGCGCATCGTAGAGAACCGGCACGGCGGTGAGTGCGGCCTCCAGGTTGTCCATCCCGAGATAGCTCTTTATGAGGAAGAGCGTTGCCTCGGGATCGCGTCCACCCCTTCTGGTGGATATCCAGTCGATGAGCTGCGGAATCCTGCTGTCTCGCTCGTCGACCTTCTCCGAAGCCTTCGCCAGGGCCTCGAGGGCCTCCCTGTTCTTGCCCTTCCTGTGCAGGGCAAGGCTCCAGCCCAGGAACTTGTCGATGTCGCCCGTCAGGAGCTTGTCCCCCATTGCGTACTTGTCGGCCGACCTGGCCGTGGTCTCCAGGGCCTCGAAAAGCTTCGCCTCGGTCGTCCTGTCGACCCTGTTCAGCAGTGTTATGGCACCGGAGAAGTCAAGGCCCTTGACCTTCTCCTGCCAGAGGGTCCTGAGCAGCTCGAAGGAGCGAGGGAACTCGCCCTGGCGATCCTCCAGGTGCTTGAGAACCGGATCCCTGAGGTCCTTGTGAGTCCGGATGATGTCCTCGGAGACTCGAGCCGCGAGATCGGGATAGCCGATGTCCATGAGGAAAGCGACCAGTTCCCTGGCCACCTCCTTGCTCTCGATCATCGACCTGTACTCCTGCTCGACCTTGACCGCGGCCTGATCGACCATGTTCTCCGCAGCAAGCTTCTGAATGCTCTTGAGCACCCTCCTCGGTCTTGTGTCGAATAGGGCCATTCCGTCTACTCCGTCCGGATCAGAAGGACATCCCCGGGATGCAGTACGCTGCTCTCCAGGGAGTTCAGGTACATTATCTGCTCTACTGCCACTCCGTAGCGCACCGCGAGGTCCCAGAGAGTGTCCCCCGCGGAGACCACGTGCTCGAGCCTGCCGCCGCCCGTGACCAGGACCACCGGCTGCTCATCATCCGGGGGCTCCGGGCCCTGCAACTGGCCCCCGGCCCTGAGAACCAGCCTCTGGCCGGGGTAGATCACGGCGTCGGGCGACATGTCGTTCCAGAGGGCCACCTCGCGAGAGCTGACACCCACCGTGGCCCCTATCTCGCTGAGCGTGTCGCCAGTCCGAACAATGTAGACTATGAAATCCTCGTGTCCACCGTATCCCATGTTCACGGGCTCTCTCGCCGGCGCGGGGATCTGGAGCCTGGTCCCCGCAATTAGCTCCGCTCCGGGGTTGCTCGACCGCAGGGCCTCCTCGGATACCCCCAGGCTCGAGGCAATGCGCGACCAGGACTCTCCCGTTGAGACGGTGTAGCGTCTTCGATCCCCCATCTCCCATGCCGCTCTGAAGACCCGCGAGGCCAGCGAGGACGGCACGACGAGCTCCCAGCCGTCCCCGTCCGGTGGGGTCCTCTCCTGAAGGAAGCTCCTGTTCAGGAGGATCAGGGTGTCGGGATGGACACCCACCCTGGCCGAGAGAAGCCTGAGGTCCGTGTCCGGAGGTATCCAGACAACGGACAGCACTGAAGAGGAAGGCGGAACCTGCCTGTAGGCGAGGGTGGCGGCAACCACCCTCGGAACGAACTGCTGCGTCTCGCCCGGAAGACCGGAGAGCTCGAAGCGGGCGCACGACTCCCCCAGGCGCGAGGCCACAACGCCTTCGCCGCAGTTGTAGGCGGCCAGCGCCAGCGTCCAGTCCCCGAGCCTCGAGCGCATGTCCCTTATGTACCTGCCAGCCATCCTGGTCGCTGTCACCCACGAGTACCTGTCGTCGACGAGGGAGTCCATCCTCATGTCCATGTCCCTGGCCGTCTCTCGTATGAACTGCCAGGGCCCGGCGGCTCCGGCCCTGGAATGGCAGCCGACGTAGTAGTCGCTCTCTACCCAGGGCAGAGCGGCGACATCCGCGGGGACGCCCTCGGACACGAGTATCGACTCCAGAAGCTCCTTGAGGCCGTCGGGAGCCGGAAAGCGCCTCCAGTCGTACTGTATCTGGCTCGCGGAGGCGAGCGAGGGATCAAGGTCCAGCCATGCCTGGTCCGCCCCGGAGGAGTAGAGAGCCGGGAGCACGGGAGCCTCGAGCCTCTGCTCGAGCCTGCCTCCCCCGGCGGAGCCCGCATCGACCTCCTTGTCGTACTGAGCCGCCACGCGGGTCGCCGAGCACGATGCCAGAAGAAGAGCGACGGAGCTTGACCAGACGAGCAGCATTCCCGAGAGTCTGTGCATCTCTGGGGAGGAGCGGCGATGGCAAGGCAAGTCGGGGTAGTCGGTGCGACGGGACTGGTAGGCAGGACGATGCTCGCCGTGCTTCACCAGCGCGGGGTGGGGCGCGAGCGCGTCCGGGCTTTCGCCTCGGAGCGATCCTCGGGCTCCATCGTGCCCTACGGTGAATGTGCCGACGGCATCACGGTGGAGCTGCTCGATGCGCCCGGAACCAGCCTCGAGCCCGGAACGATCCTCCTCGGGGCGACCTCCTCCTCCCTGGCTCTCCAGTGGGTTCCGCGAGCCGTCGCCGCCGGCGCTCTGGTCGTAGACAACTCCTCGGCCTACAGGATGGACCCCGCCGTTCCCCTCGTCGTCCCGGAGGCGAACCCGGAGGCAGTCGCCGAACATCATGGCATTATCGCGAATCCGAACTGCTCTACCATCCAGCTCGTCGTCGCCCTCAAGCCCCTGACCGGTCTGGCCGGGGTGGAATGGGTTGCGGTCTCTACGTACCAGGCCGCTTCGGGAGCGGGACAGCGCTACCTTGACAGGCTGGCACGGGAACAGGGCTCGGCGCATGACGGCACGCGCCCCGCCGGACACTCGGGCCCGCCGGGAGCCGACATGTACTTCGAGCCTCTCCACGAGAACATCATACCAACAATAGCAGAGCCCGAGCCCTCGGGCTACTGCCTCGAGGAGATCAAGCTGATGAGGGAGACATCCCGGATACTCTCGAGCTCCTTCCCCGTCTTCGCCTCCTGCGCGAGGGTGCCGGTCAGAACCGGTCACACGGAGTCCGTTGCCATCTGCTTCGACAGGGAGGTCGGGCGCGAAGAGGCTGCGCAGGCCCTGAGGAGCTCTCCCGGGCTCCAGGTCCATGACCATGGTGTCCCGCCCAGGGTGTGTGAGGGCAGGGACGAGGTCTTCGTGGGAAGGATACGCACTCATCCGCTTCTCCCCAGGGTGATGCAGCTCTGGATAACTGCCGACAACCTCCGCAAGGGAGCAGCTCTGAACGCAGTTCAGATCGCCGAGCTTGCCGGGCTGAACGAATAGAGGACCGGGACGACCCGGGGCAGGGCGGGCTCGACCCTCGCGCTGGCGTGAATTCGAGCTACGACAGACCGGAAGGAGCTGCCATCCCTTCCGGGGGCATGCTTCAGGGCCCGAGGTCCGGCCGGACATGGCGGACGTTTCGGACCGGGTGGCCGGGCCCGGGGAGCTAGATCGAGTCCAGATCCTCGTCGAGGAGGTCGAAGTCCTCGTCGAGCTCGCCCTCTTCATCGAGAGCGCTGCCGCAGTTCTCGCAGAAGAGCTTCTGCGGAGGGTTCGAATGGCCGCAGGAGGGGCAGGTGACCTCCGAGGCTCCTTCCTCGGCGGCCTCCTCCTCCTCGATCGCCACCTCCTCGTCCTCGAGGAGCTCGTCGACGGCCTCCTCCTC
>JAFGKQ010000001.1 GCA_016928495.1 Candidatus Fermentibacterales bacterium | reverse complement strand
CGAGCAGAGTCAGCAGGACCGCAGGCAGCAGCAGCCACATGACGAGGCCCCTGCGAACCGGGGACAACTCCCCGAAGCGGCCGAGGCCGGAGGCCAGGAAGGGCACCACCGGGATGAGGTACCTCGGTCCGTAGGCCCAGCCTCCCGTCCGGGCAAATGTGGAGCTGAAGAGAAGCAGGAAGAGGACAACGAGCAGGGGCCTGGGATCGGTTCTCAGGACCCGCCGGAAGCCCCGGCCCGCGAAGAAGCCCAGGAAGCCTGGCAGGGCCCATGGCATGTAGAACAGCAGGCCCCGCTCGGCAGATAGGAGCTGCGTGTACGCGGTCGAGAGCTTCGGGAGGGTGAAGCCGAACAGGCCCTCGTGGATCCTGCCGAAGGCCTCCGAGGCCTCGAGCGAGTAGCCCATCCGGAAGGGGCTGCCGAAGGCGATCCAGTTATGGAGGATCTGGGGAAGGAAACAGGCCAGCGTGATGCCGGCCAGTCTTGCCAGTGGGCGCAGACCCCAGGAGCTTCGCGGCCTGTAGAGCAGCAGGACCGCGAACGGCAGCAGCACGGGGAACTCGATGGCCGAGGCCAGGGCCCCGAACAGGTCAGCAAGGCCGTACCTTCCCCTGCTCTGGAAGAAGAAGCTGGCGAAGATCGCGGCGGCCGCAGGGACATGGCCGTAGAGAAGGGTCGAGTAGGGCAGCAGGACGCTGCCCAGCCCCACTGCCAGGAGGGGGATCAGGGCAGGCTCCCCTCTCGATCTCGCGAGCCGGGCAAGGAGCAGAAGCAGCAGCACCAGGCTTCCCGTGCACACGACCCTCTCCGACAGGAACCTGGCGAAGGCCTGGAAGCCTCCTGCTCCGTCCCATCCCGCGGCCCGCGAGATCCAGTAGAGCGGGGCGTGCGGCAGGGCCGCCAGAAGCGAGGTCATCACCGCCTTGTCGCAGTAGTAGCGACCCTCGTAGAAGGCAACATCGCACGTGAGATGGGACCAGGGGGTTATGTCGATGCTGCCGTGCTCGACCAGACGCCGCGTTAGCGCCCAACGGGTCTGTACGTTGTCGTAGGGGTAGGGATGAAGCACGCTGAGAGCCAGGACCGAGAACAGAACCACGAGCAGAAGCTCGCGGTCGCCCCTGCGCCCGGGCGACGGAGAGCGCGCGGTGGTGGAGGAGGGCTCTGCTGTGGTCATTGCGTGTTCGGGGAGAACCTAACACATCCGGGCGCTGCATGGGAAGGAAGAGAGCCCTGGAAGCAAAAGAGGGGCGGCGGGCCGGATGGCCCGCCGCCTTCCTTAGCTCCCGATCGAGCTTCTACGCTACTGCCAGCTCGTGATTCCGCCGATGATGGAACCGTGGTCGGCAACCATAGCGCCTGGGCAGGTGATGGTGTAGTCAGGAGGAAGAAGAACAACAGCGAGGGTGTAGGGGCCGGCACCATCGCTGGGGCAGACGAGCAGGCTCGCGTTGTCCTGCATCTCGTTCAGTTCAGCGATGGTGGCGGTGAACCTGTCATACACGCCGTAGTACATGCTCTCGGCGGTCGCCAGGGTCCTCATGTTGCTCTGGCAGCTGACCATCTCGGCCTGCTCCTTGACGCTCGTGAACTTGGGGATCGCGATAGCGGCAAGGATGCCGATGATGACCACCACGATCATCAGCTCGATCAGGGTGAAGCCCTTCTTCATCCTCTTTCTCCTTTCCGTTCGATCAAACGGGCTCATGGCTTCCTCTCTCAAGTCACTCTGACTCGCACTCACTAATGATGCAAGAATCGTGCCAGAAGCGCCGGGTTCAGGGCAAGATGGCTGCAGGTGCAGGGCTTGCGTGCTCTGGCCCCACGGCGGCTTCCGCCCGGAACCCGAACATAGCGCGGGAGCTTGCATCGCGCAACGGTGAACCAGCTTTCTGCAAGTCAGGAGGCTGTGGCGGCGTCAGGATCCTGACGCTCGGGGCCTGCTACCAGCTCGGGATGCCGTCCACTATCGAACCGTGGACCGACTGGAAGGCTCCGGGGCAGCGGACCATGCAGTGCTGCCTGCCGGGCAGCGGCCACACGATCAGCCTATAGGGGCCGCAGCCGTCCTCCGGGCAGCACAGCCGCCAGGCGGGCTCGAAGTAGTCGCAGAGGTTGCCGATCATCTCCGTGCAGGACCCGTGATCGGCATAGTGCGTCTCCTCCGCCTCGGCGAGAGTCAGCATGTTCTCACGGCAGGCCTCGATCTCCTCGATGAGGGCGGCATCTCCGCCCCCTGCCCCCCTTGCGAGCACCTGGTCCAGCGCTCCCACGAGCGCCAGGCAGACGATCAGGTACGGGAAGAGCCCCACTCGACCGCCACCGCTCCCGAGTCCCTCTCCGCTCATCCTGTCCTCTCCTTCAGCCTTGCCCTGAGGAAGACCGAAGCAAGGACCTTTCCAGGGCTACCTGTCGGAGAGGAAGGTGTAGCCCGGATTGGCCTCGATGGCCGCCTGGATCAGCCTGCCCGCAACGACATCCCTGGGGAGGTCGTATCCGCCGACATCCAAG
The DNA here is from genome assembly GCA_016928495.1 of Candidatus Fermentibacterales bacterium. Taxonomy (GTDB): domain Bacteria; phylum Fermentibacterota; class Fermentibacteria; order Fermentibacterales; family JAFGKQ01; genus JAFGKQ01. The sequence continues at coordinate 5,899 of JAFGKQ010000001.1, read as the reverse complement.
ACCGAGGCCGAGAGATCGAAGCCGGGATGGAAGTGGCTCACCATGTCCTCGAACCAGCCCGAGAAGTTCTGGGTGGACATCAGGACAACGTCGGGCCTGGCGTCCCTCGCGTAGCAGGCGCTCCAGCAGCCGTAGAGCAGGTCGTTGCTCTCCAGCACGAGGGCAGTCCGCATGGGAGACCCCGCGAGCACGTTCGAGATAGCTGCCTCCTGATCGGGCAGCCCGCTCCGGAACGGGAGCCCCAGGACCAGTGCGAAACCCAGCACCACGGCGGCGGCAGCATGCCGCAACCTCCTTAATCCCTCGATACCCAGCACGATGAGCACCAGAAGCGTAATCGCGCCGGTCTGCGAGGTCCCCGCGGCCATCGGGTTCACCAGCAGTACGAAGACCAGGTCGAGCAGCACGAGCGACGCGAGCAGAAGGCCGAGTACGGGCGCGGCGGCCCTGCGATCCCGCCGCCCGAAGGGGGAGGTGGCCTCCGGAGGACGAAGGACCGGAGCGAGAAAGCCCCTTGCCGGGCGCAGGGACAGCAGGAGGAGCGCGAGCACAGGAAGCAGCAAGCCGGGCCACAGAAGCCTCCAGATCGTCCCGAGGTGCAGAGCGAGGGTATCGGTCGAGAGCCTGCCGATGCCCTCGTAGACCTCACGGTAGCCCGCTGCCGTCACCTGTCTGAGCAGGGCGGAGAGGCTCCCGCAGGAGCCCCAGTCGACCACCAGGCCCGCCGAGGAGGAGATCGGGAGCAACAGGTAGAGAGAGAGGGCGAGGCCGAAGCCGAGCACAGCCTGTGCAAGTCTTGCGGCCTTTCCCCTTGCGCACAGCAGCGCCGGCAGGAGCAGCATGAGCCCCTGCAGGTGCAGGGCGCAGCCGAGACCGGCGATGTAGCCCGTGAGAATGGCGCTCCTGCCGGTTGTCCCGCTGCGGACCACGAGGAGCGACAGGGCGGCCAGCAGGAAGAGAGGACCGTAGGCGTCCCAGGCGAGCAGCCTCTCGCCGAACGCGGGGAGCGCGAGAACCAGCAGCCCGAGCAGCCTGCCGCTCACGCCGGCCCGCTCGGTGAGCAGAAGGACGGAGATGGATGCCAGCAGCGCGAACAGCAGACGCAGGCCCCACTCCGGGGACATCAGCCAGAACGTCCTGCCGAGCAGGGAGAGCAGCGGCATTCCGGGAGGATGGTTCACCCCGCCAAGCGCCGAGACGGTTTCTATCTCCCCCCCGTCCTCGACGGGGATGCCCTCCTGCCCCAGCGCGAGCGCGGCGGCCAGGAAGACGGGCAGCCACAGCCAGCGTGAGGCAAGGGCCATGGAGGAGGCGGCCATTGCCTAGCTGCCGACTTCGCCGGAAGACCCGGAGGTGCTGCTCTCCCCGCGGCGGGGCTCCTCTTCCTCCTCCTCGTAGCGCTGGAGCCTGCGGTGCAACGTGCTCTCGTTGATGCCGAGCAGCTCGGCGGCCAGCTTCTTCTGACCTCCCGCCCTGTGCTCGAGCACGTAGTAGGTGTAGGCCTTCTCGACGTCCTTGAGGGTGGCGGGACTGCCTCCGCTCCCGGCGGCATCCTCCCCTGCAGGCGGGATCTCGATGGCAGGCGCCGCAGCGGTCTCCGCGCCTCCAGCTCTCCCGAACTGGTCCGGGAGCAGGTCCAGGCTGATGGGCTCTCCTCGGCTCATCACGCATAGGCGCTCGAGCAGGTTCTCGAGCTCGCGCACGTTGCCGGGCCAGTCGTAGGCCGTGATGGCCTCCATGGCCTCCTCGGTTATGCTGGGCTCCTCCATTCCGAGCGCCTCCGAGCTCTCGCGCAGGAAGCGCCGCAGCAGGAGCGGGATATCGTCCCTTCTCTCCCGTAACGGAGGCACCCTGAGGGGGATGACGTTGAGCCTGTAGTAGAGGTCCGAGCGGAAGCTCCCATCTTCCACCCTCTTCTCGAGGTCCACGTTGGTCGCCGCCACGAGTCGGACGTCGAAGGGGATGGTCTCGGTCCCTCCGACCGGAAGCACGATCCTCTCCTGAAGGGCCCTGAGCAGCTTGACCTGGAGGTCCCTGTCCAGCTCGCTTATCTCGTCCATGAAGAACGTGCCGCCAGAAGCGGCCACGAGCAGCCCTTCCTTGTCCCTGTGGGCGCCGGTAAAGGAGCCCTTCACGTGTCCGAAGAGCTCGCTCTCGAGGAGGTTGCGGGAGAAGCCGCCGCAGTTCACACTGAGCAGCGGGCCGTCGGCCCGATGGCTGTTGTAGTGTATAGCCTTTGCTATCAACTCTTTGCCGGTTCCGCTCTCGCCCGTGATCAGGACAGTGCTGTCGGTCGTGGCCACCCTCCTGACCTTGTCCAGCAGGTCCATCAGGGACTTGGACCGCCCCGTTATCTCCCTGAAGTCGAAGCTTTTCCTGACCTGCCTGCGCAGGATCAGGTTCTCCTTCTGCATCTCCCGCTCGCCCAGAGCCCTGTTCAGCGCCAGGGTAAGCTGGTCTATGTCGAAGGGCTTGATCAGGTAGTCCCTTGCCCCCTGCCTGATGGCCTTCACGGCGGTGTCCACGCTCGAGAATGCCGTCATCACGATGCCTATCAGGTCACGGTTGCGCGACTTCAGTGTGCTGAAGACCTCGAGGCCCGACTTGCCGGGCATCTTGATGTCCACCAGGAGAATATCGGGGCTTGCCTGCTCGCCCAGCTTGATGGCGCGGTTGGCTTCGGTGGCCGTGATGACCTCGTAGCCCTCCTGGTCGAGAAGCACCGATAGCCACTCGACCATGCTGGGCTCGTCGTCGACGACCAGTACCGTCGCCCTCGCGGTCTTCATCCGGCTCCGATCCTCAGGTTGCGGTATCCTTCGACGCATGGCTCAGCGGGAGCCTCACCGTCACGGTGGTGCCGCGTCCGGGGCTGCTCTCGAAAGAGATCGCTCCGCCATGGTCCTCGGCCGCCCTTCTCGCGATGTAGAGGCCTAGCCCGGTGCCCGAGTCCTTGCTCGAGATGAAGGGGTCCATGATGGTCTCGAGCCTCTCCGGGTCTATTCCGCAACCGTTGTCCACGACCCTCACCACTGCGTCGCAGCCCGAGCCCGGATATTGCTCCGTGCCCACCCTGACGACAACCCTCCCGTCGGGCCTCTGCTCGGTCGCCTCTATCGCGTTCCGGATGAGGTTGCCGAAGACCTGGGTCAGCCTGGCCCTGCTTCCCTCCATGACGGGCCTGGCCCCGGCCTCGAGCACCAGCTCTACGCCGCCGTCGTCCATGCTGCGCCTGGCGAGATCGAGGGCCTCCTCCAGCAGGGCTACCAGGTCTATCCGCTCCCTGCTGAACGCCCTCGCCGGTCTTGCCAGCTCCAGGTATCCCTCCAGTATCTCGGAGACCCTGCCGGACTCGCGGACGATCAGGCTCATCAGGCGCTCCTCTCCTCCCGCCTCCAGGGGCTTCGACCGCAGGAGCTGTATGGAGCCGCTGATCGAGGCGAGGGGGTTGCGTATCTCGTGGGCCATGGTGGCGGAGAGCCTCCCGAGAACCGCCATCTTCTCCTTCTCCTCGAGATCCGCTCTCAGGCTCCGGACCTCCGTTACGTCGGAAAAGACGGCAACGGCACCGGAGAAGTCCCCCTGCTCGTTCCTGAAGCCCGAGACCCTGCACTCCAGTACCCGTCCCCCAACGGACAGGTCCGATTGCTCGGGACCCGAGCCCTTCTCCAGGAAGTCCGTGAGAAGGCCTTGTACGGGGGAGGTTCTCAGTCCTGCCTTCCAGTCCTCACCGGTCAGGCCGAGGCACAGCCTTGCCGCCGGGTTCACACGGATGGGCCTTCCGGCTGTGTCCACGACCACCACTCCGTCGGTCATGCTGTTAAGTATCTCGTCGGCGGTCGCCTGGCTCTCCCTCAGGGCGTCCAGCACTACCTGGAGCCTTCCGGCCTGCTTGCGGAGCGTCTCGGAGAGGTAGCCGGAGATGAGACCGGCCGATGTCAGGAGACAGGCATGCACGAAGGTGCGCAGCCCTGCGTAGCGGATGGTCAGGAGCACCTCTCCCTTGTTGCGCAGCGCCGCCATCAGAGGGCTGCCGAAACGGACCTGTATGCCGTTGACCTCGAGCCAGGCGGAGCCGGTCAGGATCACGATGCACTCCAGGGCCACGCCCAGCCCGCCGCGCTGTCCGAGGAGCAGGCCCGCGGCCAGGGGGGGCAGGGCCATGCTCACTGCCATGGGCCCGTCAACGCCTCCGGCCAGGTGCACGATGACCCCCAGGAGAAGGGAGTCCAGCAGCAGGATGGTCCAGACGGGCGCGCGGGAGTCCGGGCGCCTGTTCATCCACAGCAGCGAGAAGGGGGTATAGAGGACCGCGACCAGGCCCACTATGGCGTACGTGACCAGCACGTTCTCGGTGCCGAGGACGAACATGCCGGCGACGCAGAGGGAGCCGATGATGATGAGGCGCCCCACGTGCAGGTAGGTGAGGCGCCTCAGGCTCATCCTGTGATGTCTGTCCGGGCTTCCGGCTCCCGCTTCGAAGCCCTTCGTGGCGGTCCTCCGTTGCAGGCTAGCTCCCGCCCACCGCTCCGATCAGGTCGAATATCGGCAGGTACATGGCTATGACCATTCCACCGACCACCAGGCCCAGGACGATGATCAGAATGGGCTCCAGCGTGGACGTGAGGCCGGACACCGCGGTGTCAACCTCCTCCTCGTAGAAGTCGGCGACTTTCTGGAGCATGTCGTCCAGGCCGCCCGTCTCCTCGCCTACCGCGATCATCTGGGTGACCATCAGGGGGAACACGCCGGAATCGGCCAGGGGCGCCGATATGTTCTCTCCTCCCGAGATGCTGGTCCTGGCCTTCAGGATGGCGTCTGCGACGACGCGGTTGCCGGAGGTCTTCGATGTGATGGAGAGCCCGTCCAGGATCGCGACACCGCTGGAGATCAGCGTGCCCAGGGTCCTGGTGAAGCGGGCGATCGCCAGCTTCCTGAGCAGGGGGCCCACGATGGGTATCCTGAGCTTGATGGTGTCTATGACCTTCTGACCGCCGTCGGTCCGGTAGTAGACCCTGAACAGCACTATGAGGCCCACCACCCCGGCTATGATCAGCAGAACGTTCTTGCCGAAGAACTCGGACAGGCCTATCACGAACTTCGTCGGGCCCGGCAGGTCCCCGCCCAGATCGCTGAACATCTGCTGGAAGATCGGGACGACGAACAGCAGCAGCGCGGAGACCACCAGGACGACCACTATGAGGACCACGGCAGGGTACATCATGGCCGTCTTGATCTTGGATTTCAGGGAAGCGTTCTTCTCCAGGTGAACGGCGAGCCTGTTGAGAATGGTGTCGAGGATGCCTCCCTGCTCGCCTGCCGAGACCATGTTGACGTAGAGGTCGCTGAAGACCTTGGAGTGCTTGCCCATGGCATCGGCGAGGGTGCCTCCCTTCTCGACGTCCGCCGTTATCTCCGAGATGACGTTGGCGAAGTACTGGTTCTCCTGCTGCCTGCTGAGGATCTGAAGGCAGCCGACCAGGGGCAGACCAGCGTTGATCATGGTGGCGAACTGCCTTGTGAAGGCGCTCAGGCTCTTGTCGTTGATGCCGGTCGTGAGCTGGAGGTTGAGGCTGAAGCCCTTGCGCGAGACCTTGGTTAACGTGACCCCCCTGCGCTCGAGCAGGCTCTCGGCCTCCCTGCGGTCCTTGGCCTTGATGGTCCCGCCAAGGTCCCTGCCCTGCTTATTGGTTCCCCGCCACTGGAACTCGGCCATGCTTGCCTCCTAAAGTACTTCTCGTCCCGTTGCTATCATCTGCTCTATCTCGGTCGGATCACTGGACCTCTCCAACGCGGCGTCCCTGGAGATGTCCCGCCTGAGATAGAGATTGTACAGCGCCTGGTTCATGGTCTGCATGCCGAACTTGTGGCCGGCCTGCATCATGCCGTAGATCTGGTG
>JAFGKQ010000102.1 GCA_016928495.1 Candidatus Fermentibacterales bacterium | reverse complement strand
TCTGTGTATCATGGGCGCAAGATCACACCATCACCGCCTGGAGGAGTTCGAGAGGCAGCTCAGGCAGAGGCAGCTGGCTCAGCCCCACCAGGTCCCCTACCTGGTCCACTGGGTGGAGAGGTTCCTGAGGGCCGGACGACCTTCCGAAGAGGAGCTCAGCCGCTGCCTGGAAGCGGAAGGCAAGCAGCCCTGGCAGATCAGGCAGGCGCTGGATGCAGTCAAGATCTACCTTCAAGTTTTCCCCGAGGAGGTTGAACCAGCCGAGGATAAATCCAACAAGGGAGATCCCGTCAGCCGGCTGGTGGATGCTCTGCGCATCAGGCACTACTCGACCAGCACCGAGAAGACCTACGCGGGCTGGTGCGCGAGGTATCTCGCCTACTGCTCGTCCACCGACCAGGATGCCCGATCCGACGCCTCCTTCCGCGAGTTCATCTCCTCTCTGGCCCTGAGGAGCAAGGTGTCATCCTCCACCCAGAACCAGGCTTTCAACGCGATTCTGTTCCTGTTCAGGAACGTCTGGGGCATGGAGCCGGCAGGCATCGATGCGGTCAGGGCAAAGAAGGGCAGCAGGCTTCCTACGGTTCTCACCAGGGAAGAGGTCGCCTCGCTGCTGTCTTGCGTCAATGGCACTGCCGGGCTCGTGCTGAAGGTCATCTATTCCGCAGGGCTCCGATTGCACGAGGCCCTGTCGCTCCGGATCCAGGACATCGATTTCGGCGGGGGCATCATCACGGTCAGGGCCGGGAAGGGCGACAAGGACAGGACCACGCTTCTGGCGGACTCTATCAGAGGCGAGTTGATGACGCACATCGAGGCGCTCAGAGCATGCTGGGACGACTCAAACATTCCGGTTTCCCTGCCCGATGCCCTGGAGAGGAAGTACCCGGGTGCCGGCAGGGAGTGGTCATGGCAGTACGCCTTCCCCTCGAGGGGCCCCGCTGTGGATCCCCGAACCGGTACGGTAAGACGGCATCACATGCACGAGACGGCGGTGCAATCGATGATGAGATCGGCTCTACGCAGAGCTGGAATCCCGAAGCATGCCTCGGTACACACCCTCAGGCACAGCTTCGCCACCCACCTCCTGATGGACGGCGTGGACATATGCGAGATCCAGGAGCTGCTGGGCCACAGGAGCATCGAGACGACCCGCGTCTACCTTCATGTCATGAGGGATCTCAGGTCCCCGGTGAGATCCCCGCTCGATACCCTGAGGGAGTGACCGCGGCGCAGGTGCTCTGGCATGTGGGCGGCGGCCTCTGTAGGTTTGGCAAAGGTAACGGGGACGAAGCAGGGAGGTCGGGATTGAGTGCCGGAAGCAAGCCGGGGAAGCCGGCCGCCAGGCGTTGCGGCCTGTGCGGCAAGACCGGGAAGCTCGTCAGGACCGAGTGCTGCGGCAACTGGATCTGTGACGACCAGGACGAGTACGTCCCGTTCTCCTATGCCGGCAACAGCTGCTACCGCAACCACTCGAGGTACACGCTGTGCTCGTACCACCACAACGAGGGGCACGAGGGCGACTGGAAGACCTGCCGGAAGTGCCGGGATGCCTTCGAGACGGAGATGTACGTCTGGTACGGCACCAACGAGCACAACTTCGAGAAGCTGCCCGATCCACCCTGCTTCGAGCCCACGCTCTGCGCCAACTGCGGGAGGGTGATAAGTCTCGGCCGGGAGAGCTACTCGCAGCTCGGGGACGACTACTGGTGCCAGGAATGCACGGCCAGAAAGATGCAAGAGGACATCGGACGCATGAAGGGCAAGGCATGAGCGGGTCCTTTCGGGAAGCGATCAGGCAGGGAATGCCGGCCTCGATGCCGGACATGCCACCGCCGGACGAGGGCGTGAGCCATGCCCCCGTCAGGCCGCAGGTGCTGGACGCCCGCGGCAGGAGGCAGGCGCTGAGGAACGCTCTCCGCTACTTCCCCGCGGAGTGGCACGCCACACTCGCCCCGGAGCTCGCGAGGGAGCTCAGGGACGACGGGCGCATCTACATGAGGCGCTTCAGGCCGACCTACGAGATGAGGGCAAGGCCCTTGGGCGAGTACCCGGCGGAATGTCGGCAGGCGGCGGCCATCATGCTCATGATCCAGAACAACCTGGACCCGGCGGTCGCCCAGTTCCCTCACGAGCTGATAACCTACGGCGGCAACGGAACCGTGTTCCAGAACTGGGCGCAGTACCTGCTGACTATGAAGTACCTCTCGATGATGACCGAGCAACAGACCCTGGTGCTCTACTCCGGGCACCCGATGGGCCTCTTCCCCTCCCATCCGGACGCCCCCAGGGCGGTGCTGACCAACGGCATGGTCATACCCAACTACAGCTCCAGGGAGGACTATGACCGCTTCGCGGCCCTGGGGGTCACGCTCTACGGCCAGATGACGGCCGGGAGCTACATGTACATAGGTCCCCAGGGAATCGTGCACGGCACCGCCATCACCATCCTCAATGCCGGCAGGAAGTACCTGGGACTTGCGCCGGACCGCGACCTCACCGGCAAGCTGTTCGTCAGCTCGGGTCTGGGCGGCATGAGCGGGGCCCAGGCCAAGGCCTCCGTGATAGCCGGGGCGGTAGGGCTCATCGCGGAGATCGATCCCGTGGCCCTCCGCAAGCGGCACGAGCAGGGCTGGCTGATGGAGGCTGAGACAGACCTGGACAGGCTTCTCGTTCGGGTAGACCGAGCTGTAAGGTCCGGCGAGAGACTCTCGATAGGCTACCTGGGCAACGTGGTGGACCTCTGGGAGAGGCTGCTTCGCGAGGGCGTGCGAGTGGACCTGGGAAGCGACCAGACCTCCCTCCATATCCCCTTCACCGGAGGCTACTACCCGGCGGGCCTCACGCTCGAGGAGTCCAGGGAGATGATGGTCGCGGACCCTGACGGCTTCAGGGAGAGGGTCCGGGCCAGCCTCAGGAGGCAGTTTGCCGCGATCTCCGGCATGACGAAGCGGGGCATGAGCTTCTGGGACTACGGCAACGCCTTCCTGCTGGAGTCCTCCAGGGCCGGCGCTGAGGGAGCCCTTCGGGAGGACGGCAGCTTCGCCTTTCCATCCTACGTAGAGGACATCATGGGGCCCATGTGCTTCGACTACGGCTTCGGGCCCTTCAGGTGGGTCTGCACCTCGGGCGACCCGGAGGACCTCCGGACGACCGACCGCATAGCGGCGGAGCAGCTGGAGGAGATGGCCGCAGGCGCCGGGCCGGAGACCAGGCAGCAGCTCCTGGACAACCTCAACTGGGTCAGAAGCGCCGGGGAGAACAGGCTCGTCGTGGGATCCCAGGCCAGGATCCTCTACGCGGACAGGGCAGGCAGGATAGGCATGGCCCTGGCCTTCAACGACGCGATAGCGCGGGGCGAGATCACGGCCCCGGTGGTCCTCGGGCGCGACCACCACGATGTCTCGGGGACGGACTCGCCGTATCGGGAGACCGCGAACATCAGGGACGGCAGCAACCTCACGGCCGATATGGCCGTCCAGAACGTGATCGGCGATTCGTTCCGCGGGGCAACCTGGGTCTCGATCCACAACGGCGGAGGAGTCGGCTGGGGCGAGGTGATCAACGGGGGTTTCGGCATGCTTCTCGATGGCTCGGATAGGGCTGCCGCGAGGGCTCGCTCCATGCTGTCCTGGGATGTCTCGAACGGCCTGGCCAGGAGGGCCTGGGCGGGCAACCCCGGCGCACGCTGGGCGGTCGAGCGCGCCATGGAACAGGAGCCGGGCATGTCCGCAACCCTGGCCCATGAGGCCGAGGAAGGCCTCGTGGAAGAGGCCGAGAGGCAGGCCTTCGGGGAAGGGTCCTAGGAGCTGCGCCTCGAGGCTATGATCCCAAGGAGCTTCCCGACGATGTCGGAGAAGGCCCTGCCGGAGTTGCTGTCGGGGTCGTAGCGGGCGAAGGGCCGGCCGTGCTCGCCGGATTCCATCACGCCGGGGTCGAAGGGTATGCGGCCCAGGAACTCGACGCCCGCCTTCGCTGCAAGCCTCTCTCCTCCCCCGGTCCCGAACAGCTCGATGAACCCGCCGCAGTGGGGACAGGTCATGCCGCTCATGTTCTCGATCACTCCCAGCACGGGAAGGTCGAGCTTCCTGCAGAAGGTGATGGAGCGGGCCACGTCGTTGGTGGAGACCTGCTGGGCGGTGGTGACTATCAGCGCCCCGGCCTCACCCGGTATGAGCTGGGCCATCGAGAGCGGCTCGTCGCCGGTCCCGGGGGGCGAGTCTACCACAAGGTACTTCAGCGGTCCCCAGTCGACGTCCTCGAGAAGCTGACGTGCGACGTTGGCTTTCATGGGGCCTCTCCATATGACGGCATCGGTGCGCTCGCCCAGCATGAAGTCTATCGAGACCACCCGGAGCGGCCCGAACATGGCGGGCGCCACGGAGGTGCCGTCGCTGGTGAGCATCTGGCCCTCCATGCCGAGCAGCTTCGGGATGCTGGGGCCGTGGAAGTCGATGTC
>JAFGKQ010000101.1 GCA_016928495.1 Candidatus Fermentibacterales bacterium | reverse complement strand
TTCGTGCTCGGCAAGGTCCCGGCGGAGCAACAGGAACGGGCTTCTCTGCTGGCTAACCGGGCAGCGGAGTGCGTTCTGCTGTACGCCTCGCAGGGGCTCCCGGCCGCTCAGGAGCGGTTCAACGCTGAGGAAGAAGAGGCCCCGGCGGACAACCCTCTCTGAAGAGCTGCGTCCAGGCTCAGTCGAGCCCGGAGAAGGCCGTTGCGAAGCCCCCTATAGCCCTCGCCAGATCGTCGTTGTCCATCACGCACCTGCCGGCCATGCTTCCTTCACCGAAATCCAGGCCATAGAACAGCCACGAGTCGATCTCCGACAGACCGGACAGGTCTATCCCGGCCTCGGCGGGAGTGAAGGACATGACCGAAGCCATGTAGGCCGGGAGGTTCAGGGCCATGGCGATCTCCTCACCCGGCAGGGCCGTGCTCATGGCCTCGAGGTCCGCAACGGACTCCTCGGCGGCGACGCCCTGGCCGAGACAGGCCTCTATTCTCCCGGGCTCGGTAGCCATCTCGAGCCAGAGCAGCCCGTCGTCAATGGTCATCCATACGGGGAACTGCATGCTGAGAGCCCGCAGAGCCTCGGCCTCCTCGGGCGTGGCTTCCACCTCCGGCATCGCCTCGAGATAGCTGCCCAGGTCGAAGCCCGTGGTGTAGAAGACGTAGGTCCTGCCGTTGTGCTCCACCTCCCCCGGGGTGCCTACCGTCATCCAGGGGAGACTCTCCAGCAAAGGCTCCGCAAGGGCGATGTACTCGTTCATCAGGCCCTTGAGGCTCTCGAGGGTCATCGCGTCGCCCACCTCGTAGACGGCCACGACCTCGAGCAGGCTGACGCCGGGTTCCCCGGCGAACATGGAGACGGCCGTGTTGGAGGACATCAGAGCCACGGCGTCGAGCATGTCGGTCGAGACATCGAAGCCGAAGAGGTCGGCTACTATGGTCATCAGCTCCCTGGTCGTCGCGGGATCGAGCCGGAACCGACCCGCAGCAGTCTCGCCCGCAGGCAGCAGGGCGGAGAGGTCGTCCCCCTCGCAGGGCACTATGAACTCGCGAAGGCTCGAGCCTGCGACGAACTCGACGGAACTCGCGATCTCCACGCGTTCCGGGCCGAACGAGATCCACGACTCAACACCGCCGGCCTCGGTCAGGAACAGCGAGACGAGGTCGAAGAAGGCGCCCGTCATCCTGGAGTTCATCCCGGTCGGGTCATACTCCATGGAGGACATGGCCAGACCCCTGTACTGGTTGAGCTGTGCAGCGATCATGGGCCCGATGGAGCTGAGATCCGTGGCGCTGTAGATGAGGGCATCGCCCTCCGGAAGGCTGAAGCCGCTGCCTCCCTGGTCGACGCTGGCTATCATGGCCTCCAGTATCGTCCTGGTGCCCGCGAAGAGCCCCAGATCCCTGTAGACGGCCATGTGGATGGGGCCCATCGGCGACGCGATGGAGCTTGTCGCCACGTCGCCCAGCTTCTCGCCCTCCGCCAGGACCAGCCCGACCTCCTCGAAGCCCCTGCGAAGCGCGGTCTCGTCCGCAACGCAGAAGACCACGCCGAAGGAGTTGGGTGCCATCATGTTGTTCATGAATACCAGAATGGTGCCGTCGGGTCTCAGCCCGAAGGCCGCCGCCGTCTCGGCAACGTTGCCGTAGGGAGAGACCGACGCGATCAGGTCGCCCAGCACGGTCCAACTCAGGCCTTCGATGCCGGCATCCGCTACGATCGCGTCGATCCGGGCCACGAGCAGAGCCGGGTCCTGAACGGCCAGCAGATAGGCGTAGCCGCTCGGAGCGGCTGTCTCCGGCTCGGCCGGGCCGGATGGTCCGGCGCCGCATGATGCCACGGCCATCAGTCCGGAAAGAGCGATAACAAGGGTCAGGTTCTTCCTCATCGCGAGCTCCCCTCTCGAGCCCGGCAGCCTTCCGGGCGGTCGGCATGATCTCTCCGGTTCGCTGCCTGCACTTTTTCATCCCGCACGGGCTCCCGTCTGCGGGGCCCGGGCGCTCCCGTCAATCGTCCATGAGAGTAAGGAATATCAGCGGGTTTGTCAAAGCTCCGGGGCAGGATTAGAATCCCAGCATGAATCTCGACCTCTTCTCAGCCTCTCCAGCGGCGGTCACAAGAGTGCTCTACCTGGATACCGAGACGACCGGGATCGAGAGCTTCTCGGAGGTCTGCGAGATAGGGCTGATCCTGGCAACCTACGAGGGCACGGATCTCGCGAGCGGTGTCCATCCCCGGAGCTTCTCCGCTCTGCTGCGACCAGCGGAGCCGATCCCTCCGGAAGCCTCTGCCGTGCATCACATAACCAACGAGATGGTGGCCTCCTCCCCCGCCCTGGCGGAGATCGTGCCGGAGCTGGAGCCCATCGTTGCCGGCGCGGACATGATCGCCGGCCACAACCTGCGCTTCGACCTCGACATACTGCTCAGGCAGGTCCCCGAGCTGTTCGGCAGGTTCGGTGAGGACGCCATGCTCGATACTCTGCGTCTGGCGAGGCACGTCTGGCCGGATCTGCCATCCTACGCTCTCCAGGCTCTGAGATACAGGTTCGCGCTCGACGCTCTTCTCCAGATGGACGGCTCTGCCCACCGCGCTCTGTTCGATGCCGCACTGGTTCGAGCGCTGCTGGAGCAGATCGCGGGCACGGACCTCACGGACTGCAAGACGCTGCGCGAGCTGGGGGAGCTGGCCAGGTCACCCATAGAGATCCTCACCTTCGAGTTCGGGAAGTACAAGGGCCAGCTTCTGGAGGACATAATGGTCTCCGATCCGGACTACGTGCGATGGCTGCTCGATCAGAGCTGGGCGAAGAAGGAGCACCCCGACCTCTACCACACGCTCACCAGGAAGTCGGGCAGGCGTGACAGCGCCAGAGCCCGGAAACAGGGAAGGGACCGGAAAGGTGACCGCTGACGTGCCGAAAGCCCCTCCTCAGGACTGCTACCTGGTCGAGGGCGGGCATCCTCTGACGGGGACACTGGTGCCGTCCGGAAGCAAGAACGCCGCCCTTCCCATACTCGCGGCAACGCTGCTCACGGAGTCCGAGGTCGTCCTGCACAACGTTCCCCGGATCAGGGATGTGGACGCGATGCTCCTGCTGCTCGAGAGCGCCGGGGTGGAGATAGTCCGCGACCCAGTCAGCGGCTCCGTCGAGCAAGGCCCCCGCACGCTGCGGCTCAGGGCCGGGGATGTCCGGCCCGATCGGCTGGACCTCGCGCTCTGCAAGGCCATCAGGGCCTCTATCCTGCTCGCGGGGCCCATGCTCGCCCGCTTCGACCGCCTGACGCTTCCCCCTCCGGGGGGAGACGTGATAGGGCGCAGGCGCCTCGACACGCACTTCCTCGCTCTGGAGCGCATGGGAGCGGAGATCGCACTGGAGGACGGCCAGTCCGGCAACTACAGGTTCCGCTGCGACAGGCTGGAAGGGGCCTGCTTCCAGCTCGACGAGCCATCCGTGACCGGTACAGAGAACGCACTCATGGCCGCGACTGTCGCATGGGGGGACACGGTCATCTACAATGCCGCCTGCGAGCCCAACGTCCAGGACCTGGCCGCGATGCTCTCCTCGATGGGGGCGCGCATCGAGGGTGCGGGGACCAACAGGATCACGGTCCACGGGACCGGAGGCAAGCTCCTCGGCGGCTGCGAGCACCGGATCGCGCCGGATCACATAGAGATCGGCAGCTTCATCGGCCTGGCGGCCTGCTGCGGGGGCGAGGTCAGGATTACCGACGTACCTGAGAGCGTCCTCGGCCCCATCATGTCGGGACGCGGTCTCTCGACCTTCGGCATAGATGTGCGCCGCACCGGACCCGGAGACGGCGACATCGTGGTTCCCGCCGGACTGGATCTGCAGGTTCGCTCCGACAGGGGGGGAGCGATCCCTGAGGTCTACGATCATCCATGGCCCGGCTTCTCGCCGGACCTCACCAGCACGGCCGTCGTGGTCGCAACGCAATCCGGGGGAACCTGCCTCGTACACGAGAAGATGTTCGAGGCCCGGCTTTTCTTCGTGGACAAGCTGGTCGCTATGGGCGCCAGGATTGTCCTTTGCGACCCGCACAGGGTGGTCATATCGGGTCCATCGAGGCTCACCGGCACCGAGGTTACGAGCCCCGACATAAGGGCGGGCATGGCACTGCTGACGGCAGCTCTCTGCGCCGGCGGCACCAGCCTCATCCGCAACGTGCACCAGATCGAGAGGGGATACGAAAGCCTGGTGCAGAGGCTTTCGGCTCTCGGGGCGCGAGTCACTGCCGGGCCCAGCCTGCCGATCTCCTGATCGGCCGACGGGAGCGGAACAGAAGCCTGCCGATCTCCTGATCGGCCGACGGGAGCGGAACAGAAGCCTGCCGATCTCCTGATCGGCTTCCGAAAGGAGCCCGACGCCTGCCGATCTCCTGATCGGCTGACGGGAGCGGAACAAGAGCCTGCCGATCTCCTGACCGGGATCTGGAACCGCGTATGCGCCCGGAGGTATGCCTTCGGACGGGAAGCCGGGAACGGAGGGCCGCATTGAGAAGCGATGACTGGCGCGTGCGTGTCGGGGCGGTTCTGCTGGGTGCAGCGATCCTGGTCCTGTGCTCGTGCGGAGACAACCCGGACGAGCCGGAGCCCTGGCCGGACGGCGCGCTGTTCTACGTCGGCTGGACCGGCTGCAGCGACTCCTCTCTCGCCTTCTCCCCCTACGGGAACGTGCTGCTGTTCACCGGCACGCACGTGCCCACCACAGCCCCGGATGTCTTCGGCTTCGACGGGCTCTCGAACCCCCTCCAGCTCACCAGCTCGGTGCATGACGAGAGCACGGGCCCGAACGGATGCTGGCACCCGGATGTGGGCTCACTGGGAAGAGTGGTCTACGTGGCCGTCATCGATGACAGCACCTCGGAGATCAGGACCACCCCGGGCAACCTGAACGGGCCGAAGGTAGCGCTTGCCGACAGCCTGCCACATCTCCACCCCACATGGATGCCGGATGCGAGCGGAATGCTCTTCAGCACCTTCCACAACGGGCACTGGGCCCTCTTCACCGGCGTCTACGATCCGGACACCTATCTCCTGGACTCGACCCAGGTCTTCTACGAGCCGGGGCTCGACTGCCTGAGGGCCTCCTATTCCCCCGACGGCGGCTCCATACTCTACCAGCAGTCCGACGGGTCCGGGGGATGGGACATCTGGATCATGGGAGCGGACGGCTCGGACCCGCACGCGGTCATCAGCGGCAGCTCCATGGACATCCACCCCTGCTGGGGGCCCGACGGGGACTGGTTCGCCTTCTCCTCGGACAGGACCGGCCAGTACGAGGTCTACATCGCGCCCGTCTCCGGGGACACCCTCATCCCGGTGACCGGCGACCCTGCCGACGATCTCTACGCCGCATGGAACCCTGATGGCGACTGGATAGCCTTCGTCTCCGACAGGGAATCGGGCGACGGCACCCTGGACATCTTCTCGATTGACGTGCCGCAGCACTAGCGAACCCGCGGGCCATGACGAAGAAGCCCCCGGGAGCCGGGCTCCCGGGGGCTCTCTCTTACGAGCCAGCGGCCCTCTGGTCTCCCGCTACTGCTGCATCTCCTCGATGGCCAGCATCAGCAGGTAGACGAACTCGGGCCTGTTGGGGTTCAGCTCCAGCCCGTAGCCGGCCTGCTTCACGATCTCCCATGCGATCATGAAGGCCTCGTCGGCGAAGGCAAGCTGGGCGGCCGTGCAGGAGGCGCCTACGAAGTTGATCTCCTCAGCGGCGTCGTAGCCCATGCCCTCGCCGAACTCGTAGCCGGTGCCGCCGAACAGGGCGGTCCCCCAGCCTATGCCGGTCGCGAGTATGGCGTCCCCGGCACTCTGCTTGGAGTTCTCGAGCAGAGCGTACCCCAGCATGGCGTCCAGAGTCATCTGCGACGCGCTGCCGAGAGGGGAGTAGGAGTAGTCGTAGACCACCGTGAAGTCGGGGTCTATCCAGGCGTTATAGATGCTGTCCGGGGTGTCGATCTTGAAGGCATCCACCAGGACGTAGACCCAGGTCTCACCCCCGCCGCGCACTATGCTGTCCACGTCGGTGAAGACGTTGGTGTGCTCGACGATGTCGATCTGGTGGATCGTGAGAAGAGCATCGTTGAGGACCTGGAACCTGTAGAGCCGCGGCCCGGCGGGCAGGCTGTCGCTCAACAGCTCGAACACAGTGCCAGCGGAGTCCTGGACCTGGCTCTCGCTGGCCGAGTAGAAGGGCGGCGCATCCGCCGAGAGCTGCGCGGC
>JAFGKQ010000100.1 GCA_016928495.1 Candidatus Fermentibacterales bacterium | reverse complement strand
GGGATGGGCGGGGGGAACAGGCCATGGGGCATCCGGCGGGCTTCTTCTGGCTCTGGGCGGTCCTCATCAGGATGCTCGGCAACACTCTCCTGACCGCGAGGATCCTGCCCGCCTTCGCCACGTTCCTCGCCCTGTCCGGGATCTACCTCCTGGGCAGGAGGCTTCTCGGAAGAGAGCTGGGTCTGGTCTCGATGGTCTGCCTGGCCTTCTCCCCCCTGTTCGTCTCGCAGTCCTTCGTTCCCCTTCCCGATACGGCAATGCTCGCGATGGCCACTCTATCGCTCTTCTTCTATGCGAGCTCGAGGACGGTCCCGGCTTCGCTGTTCTGCCTGCTCGCGGTGATGTGCAGGGAGCAGGCGGTGCTGCTGGCCGCCACCTACATCGCCATCGAGATCGTGAGGTGGATCTGGGGAGGCGATGCCGGGAGGCGTCCCCGTCTCCGGTCGCTGGCGCTGTTCTGCCTGCCTCTGGCAGGCCTTGCCGGAACCTGGCTGTGCAACCTGCTCTTCAACGGGTACCTCATCAACAGGAACTACAGCGGGGCGCCTCCCGCGCCCATGCAGGGCTGGCTGGGCTACAGGACGAGGCTCTTCCTGGGCCACCTCATGACCGGGGATCTCAGGTGGCTCCCGACGGTTGTGGCGCTTGCGCTGCTCTCCGGGAGGGCACTCTCCCGGCGCTCCCGGAGGCCCGACGCGGGCGTCCTGCCCCCGATCGTCGCTCTCGTGCTGCTGTTTCCGGCGCTGGTGCTTCCGCATGACAGGCTCCTTGGCCTCGCGGTCATGGTGCTGATAGCGGCCGTTCCGGCGGCAAAGGCGTTCGGTCCATGGCTGCGCGGCCCCGCCCTGACCGCCGAGGACAGGCTGGTTCCCGCGATGCTGCTCTTCGGCGGCCTTATGGTCGGCTTTCACGTGACGGTGGTCCTGGTGGCTCCCGATCCGCAACTGGATCTGGTCAGATACGTTCTGGCCTGCTACCCGGTCTTCATCGTGCTGCCGCTCTTCTACGTGAGGAAGCTGGGTGGAAGGAGCCTCTTCCTGTCGATCTCGGCAATCTTCGCGCTTGGGACCCTGCTGTCCGGCCTGGACGTTCCGGCAACACCTCAGGCGGACGCCGGCCCCAGGGGCTTCGCAGTCCCCCTTCAGCTCAGGAGCGCAGCCGGGCTCGTCGCCTCGGAGAGGCCAGGAGACACCCTCCTGGTCGAGGGCACCGACGTGCAACTGTTCACGGACCCCGCCCTGGGTTATGTCGGAAGCCCCATCCCGACCCGCTCCTTCGGACCGGGAGCTGCTGCTCCGGCCCCGGGCATCGGCTACTCGCTCATCACCACCCGATCCGCTTTCGAGGCTTCCAGAGAGGGAAGGGCTCTCCTCGAGAGCCTGCCGGAAGGAACGAGCATCCGCCTGGCCAGGACCTTCAGCGACGGCAGCTACACCACTTCGGTCTACTTCCTCGAAGCGGCCGGTGACGGAGCGCGGCAGGGACCTCCCGACCCGTGAGGCTCTGCCTTCTCTATCCCCCCAGGTCCGGGGGCAGGGGGACCAATCTGGTCCCTCCCGTCGGGCTGCTCTATCTGGCGGCCGTCCTGGAGAGGGCGGGGCATGCCGTCGTCCTGATAGATGCCACGCAGCGGAACCTGGCCGGCGAACCGCTTGCGGAAGCGATAGCGGAAGCCCGGCCGGATGTAGTCGGCGTTACCGCCTTCACTTCGGACATGCCGGCGCTCAGCCGGGAGCTGCCGCGGATCCGGAGCCTGCTGCCGGACAGCCCCATCTGGGTAGGGGGGCCGCACCCCTCCTCGGTGGGGTCGAGGATCTTCGACGAGCTGCCCGAGATCGACGCCGCCTTCATCGGCGAAGCCGAGGACTCGGTCCTGGAGATGATAGACTTCGAGCGGAGCCCCGGTGGCCAGGCGCCCGACGGGGTCCTTGCCAGGGAGCAGCGCAGCAGGGAGACCCACGCCAGGCACGTGAGCGATCTGGGCAGCCTACCCGTTCCAGCGTGGCACCACGCGCCGCCTGAGAGCTACCGGGGACTTCCGAACGGCGTCGTCCTGAAGAGGACCCCCTACGCCCCGGTGCTCACGACCAGGGGCTGCCCCTACTCCTGCACCTTCTGCGCCGGGCACAGAGTCACAGGGAAGAGGCTCCGTCACAGGCCCATGGATCAGGTCTGGGAGGAGATCGAGCTCCTCGTCGGCCGCTACGGTGTCAGGGAGATACACATAGAGGACGACAACTTCACTCTCGACCACGGCTACGCGATGGAGTTCTGCAGCAGAGCCGTGGAGAGTGCCCTTCCCGTGCTCTACTCGACTCCCAACGGCGTTCGGCTCGACAGCCTCGACGGCGAGCTGCTCGACTCCATGAAGAGGGCAGGCTGGTACATAGTCCACTGCGGGATCGAGTCTGGCTCCGACAGGGTGCTGGACCTCATAATGAAGCAGACGGACACCGGGGCTGTGTCCAGGGCGGTCGATCTGATAAGATCACATGGTCTCCAGGTGGCCGGCTACTTCATACTCGGGCTTCCGTGCGAGACGGAGGCGGACATGCTCGAAACGATAGCGTTCGCCAGGCGCAGTCGGATGGAGTGGGCGCACTTCGCGTGCTTCCTGCCCCTTCCCGGCTCCAGGGACGGAGAGGAGTACTTCTCCCGTCACCCGGAGGCCAGGGGGGACTGGGACCGTTTCCACAACACCGCCTGCCCCGCCCCGCCGGAAGGCATCTCCCCGCGAAGGATGAAGCAGATACAGAAGAAAGCGTTCCTGTCCTTCTACCTCAGACCGGCCCACTTCCTCAGGGTCCTGTCGCTGATGTTCCACAGGGGCACGGCCAGAAGGCTGCTCAGCAGGTTCGCCGCCTACCTCCTCGGGGAGCGTTCGATCAAGGCGTCCGGGCCCTGCCCGGGCCCCATGGAGGATGACGGGTGATAGAAGGGCGCTCTCTGGGTCTGGTCATCCCCGCTCACAACGAGGAGCGGGGCATCCCGGAGGTGCTGGAGCGCGTGCCGGGCAGCATCGACAGGATCCTGGTAGTGGACAACTGCTCCACTGATCGGACTGCCGAGGTTGCCCGGGACCTCGGAGCCGACGTCATCGAGGAGCGTGAGAAAGGCTACGGCAGCGCCTACATGACGGGCCTGGGAGCGATGGACACAGACATCGTATCCACGGCTGACGCCGACGGAACCTATCCGGTGGACAGGATACCGGACCTGGCCACCATACTGATCGAGGACGGGCTGGACTTCATCTCTGCCAGGCGGGCCCCCGGGGACCAGGCCCGCAACCTGGACAACATGCTCAGGTTCGGAGGCAACGCGGTCCTGACCTTCTTCACCGTCGCCCTGTTCTTCAGATGGATCAGGGACAGCCAGTCGGGCATGTGGGTCTTCAGGCGCGACGTGCTGTCCAGTCTCGAGCTGACCAGCAGAGGCATGCCCTTCTCGGAGGAGATAAAGATCGAAGCCTGGAGGGCGCCGGGAGTCCGCTGCCGCGAGGTGGGGGTGCCCTTCTCCTACTCGACCAGGGTGGGCTCGGCGAAGCTGCGGCTCTGGCGGGACGGTGTCAGGAACCTGCTCTTCCTGTTCGCCAAGCGGCTGCGAATACCCATGAGAGGGGCGTGAGCAAGCTCAGTGCGATCCTTCCTGTCCCGGTGACCGAAGCCCCATGTACCTGTCCCTCTCACTCATGACACAACCGCAGTAGGCCTGTCTGTACATGCCCAACTCCCGGCTGCGCCGAACGCTGCTCCTGTAGAGGGACCTGAAGTCATGCATGAGGAAGCTCACTCCGGATCGTCCGGAGGCCGCCTCCCCGGCCCTGCGTATCAGCTCCTGGTTCTGGTAGGGACTGACGAGAAGAGTGGTCGAGAAGCAGGGAACGCCCAGCTCTGCCGCCTTCAGGGCCGTGGCGTCGAGTCTCTCCGCGAAGCAGGCGGCACACCTGTTATCCGCCGCCAGGAGCATCCGGAGGTTGCTCTCGAGCGGGTAGGCATCCTCCTCGCCGCCGTCTTCGATGAGAGTCAGCCCCTGTGAGGCGCAGTACTCCCTCACTGCTGCGAGCCTCCTCCTGTGTTCCTTGAGCGGGTGGATGTTGGGGTTGTGGAAGTAGCAGAGAACGGGCGACAGGCCCTCCCCGGAGAGGGCCTCGACGACCGGTATCATGCAGGGGGCGCAGC
>JAFGKQ010000099.1 GCA_016928495.1 Candidatus Fermentibacterales bacterium | reverse complement strand
CCGCTCATGATCACGTAGCCGCTGGTGTTCTCGTAGTCGCAGCTCAGGGTCGAGATACCGGGGGCGCAGACATCGGGATCAGTGAGTCCGATGTCGGGAGGGGTGTCCGGGTAGTCGTACCAGGGAGGGTCGTACATCCACGTGGAGTAGCCCAGACTTGAGAAGGAGGCGAGGTAGTCGTTCGCGTCGGTCGTGCCGACAGTGACCACGGATGACAGGCCTCCGGAGGTCGTCTGATCCGGGTGCAGCCACGGAGGAGGACAGTCGCCCGGTGTCCGGATGTCACCCCAGCTCCCGGGATCGCCCCCCTCACTGCCGGCGCTGACTGCGCTCACAACCCCGGCGGCCAGGATGTTCTCCTCCGCCTCCCTCCACTCGGACCTCTGGGGGTTCATCAACTGAGTGTAGCCCAGGGAGAGGCTGATCACCCGGGCACCGTGCTCCAGGCTGAACTGGAACGCATCCCAGATCGTCTGCTCCGCGTCGGGGCCAACGCTCACGTCTACCCTCAATGCCATGATCGTCGCTCCCGGAGCAACTCCGCAGGAAGACCCGGCGGCGCCGTTGCTGGCAACGGTCCCGGCGACGTGCGTTCCGTGCCCGTTCTCGTCCATCGGGTCGGCATCGTTGTCGCAGAAGTCCCAGCCGTAGTGGAAGCCGGCATCGGTGTCGTGCCACATGTGGGAGCACAGGTCCAGGTGAAGGTAGCTCACTCCCGTGTCGATCACGCTCACGATGACGCCCGAGCCGTCGTAGCCCATTCGCCAGACCTCCGGGGCCCCGATGTGCTCGACGCCCCAGGCCACCGAAGCGCCTCGAGCGCAGCGCGCTTCCGGCACCGGAAGCGCGCAGGCCAGCGGCGCTCTCAGCCGGACGTACTGGACGTCTTCCCTCCCCGCAATCTGCCGGGCCACTTGCGGTGTCGCCCGGCAAGTGACGCAGTTGACGATCCAGAAGCTCCTGAGGTCGGTGACCTTTAGGGGATCGCAGGCCTCGAGCTGGCTCATGATGCCGGACTGCGTGCATTCGGCTCTTCGCTTGAGGAACTCGAGGAAGGACTCGCGCCCCCCGGATCCACGGCAGCCAGGAGCCTCAGCCGGATGGGAAGGCAGCTCCCATCCCGGGGAGCTCGCGGGCCTGATCAGGATCGGCAGGAGTCCCGCAGCACCTGGTCCGGAGCCGGCTTCGAGGGTCCGGAGTGGCGATCCGGCGAGAGCCGGCGACAGCACGAACACACAGACAGCCCACAACAGGCCGGGCAAGGGACACCCCCTTCCATCCCGTGGCAGGTAAGGACCTGACTCCGCTCCCACTTCCTATCCTGCCACGAGCGGGACAACCCTGCAAGAGCGCGCGAGAGGTTCCGGGAACGAGAACGGCGCCCCGGCCGGTTCCGACCGGGGCGCCACCTCGGACACAGGGGTCCTGTCTCCAGGAGCCTACCTGATTACTGTCAGCCTTCTGGTCACGACCTGGCCCTCGCCGGTCGCGCGCAGGAAGTAGATGCCTGCACTGACGCCGCTCGGCACGTCCCAGCTCAGGCTGTGGCTACCGGCACCGAGAGGCCCTGTGCCGACGGAGCCGACGACACGGCCTGCCAGGTCGAAGACCTCGATCCTGGCCTGCCCGCCGTTGGGAACGTAGACATCGAAGAAGACGACGTCCGATGCGGGATTCGGGTATACCTGGGACAACAGGACGCCCGGCGGAAGGAACCCGCCCATGTCATCCTCGATGCCGACGGCAAGGGCTGCCGACACTGCCTCGGGAGCCTGGATCCTGCCGGAGCCGTAGTAGTTGTCCTTGCCGGCCGAGCCCAGGTCGAGAGCGGTGACCTCGAGTATCGAATCGATCTTGGCGACCGAGAGGTTCGGGTTGGCGCAGAGCATCAGCGCGACCAGCCCGGCATTGTGAGGAGTCGCCATCGAGGTGCCGCTCATCGTGGTGTAGCCCGAGGGGTTCGTGTAGCTGCAGCTCACTATGTTCACGCCGGGGGCGCACACGTCGGGATCGATCAGCCCGATCTCCGGAGGCGAGTCGGGATAATCGTGCCACGGCGCGTCGTACATCCAGGTGGAGTAGCCAAGGCTGGAGAACGAGGCGAGGTTGTCGCTGGTATCCGTCGCCCCCACCGTGACGACGGCCGAGAGACCGCCGGTGGTCGTCTGCATGGGATGCAGCCAGGGGGGAGGGCTGTCGCCCGGGGTGCGGATGTCGCCCCAGTCGTTCGGGTCGCCGCCCTCGTTGCCGGCGGCAACGGAGTGGAAGATGCCGGCAGCGAGGATGTTCTCCTCGCCCTCTCTCCACTCGGTCCTCTGGGGGCTCTGGCTCTGGGGCCAGCCAAGTGACATCGTTATGACGTCCGCGTCATAGTCGATGCTGAACTGCATGGCATCCCAGACATCCTGCTCGTCGGCAAAGGTAACGCCTACCCTGAGCGCCATTATCGTGGCCTCGGGCGCGACACCGCAGGTCGTCCCGGCCGTGCCATTGCTGGCAACGCTGCCGGCGCAGTGCGTACCGTGGCCGTACTGGTCCATCGGGTCGCCGTCGTTGTCATCGAAGTCCCAGCCGTAGTGGTAGCCGGCATCGGTGTCGTGCCACATCTGGTTGTGAAGGTCGAGGTGGTTGTAGTTGACACCGGTATCGATGACGCTCACCAGCACTCCGGCGCCCTCGTAGCCCCAGCCCCAGACCTCGGGAGCCTCGATCTTGTCAACGCCCCAGGCGTTGGCACGGCTTGCGTCGAGGCAGCTGGAGGGATGGACGTCGACGGGCTCGATCAGGATGTCGGCGCAAAACCTGTAGCGAACGTACTGGACGTCCTCGCGGGTGGCGAGCTCTCTCACCAGAGCGGGAGTGACATCACAGGCGACCGCGTTAACGATCCAGAACGAGCGGACTCCACTGACCTGCTCCGACGGGGCGGATGACAGCACATCCAGGATGCCCTGCTGGGTCTCGTCGGCCTTGGCCTTCAGCACCTCCGCGACGAAGTCGCGTCTGGCATCCCTGTCCATGCCTGCCGTGGCTGCTGCCAAGTAGGCCGGGTCAACGCGCCCGACCGGCTTCACCAGGACCGGGATCAGATCGTCGGATCCCGCGCCAGCAAGCTCGGCGGCCAGGTCAGGAGTAACGGTTCCTGCCATCGCGAGCGATGCCAGGACCAGAACGGAGAACAGGTATCTCATGGGTGCTCCTTTCGCTGTGTCATATCTCACCTCACCAGAACGCACGCTGCAAAGGGATATAACTACCCTTCCTGCTCCATGAAGCCCGGAGCTGCAACCGGAGTTCCACTACTTTGCACTCTGCCAAGCCCGCTCCATCAGGTCAAGGGTGGCTTTTCCAAGCTCGACCCCATCGTCCGCCAGGATCGTCCTCATCCGTTCGAAGCGCTCTACGAACCGCCGGTTGGCCGTCCGCAGCTCCAGCTCCGGCTCAATCCCTACTAATCTGCTAACATTAACGATGGAGAACAGAATGTCACCGAGCTCTCTTCTCGTGCCCTCCGGATCGCCGCCATCCATCGCCTCGCGGAACTCCTCCATCTCCTCGAGCAGCTTGTCCCAGGCACCGGTGAAATCAGGCCAGTCGAAACCCACGTCCGCCGCCCTCTGCTGTATGCGCCATGCGCACTGCAAGGCGGGGAGTATGGCCGGGATGGCTCCGAAGAAGCCCTTTCCCTCCCTTTCCCTCGACTTGATCGTCTCCCACTGCTGCTCCACCTGGCCCGGGGACATGTGCTCTCCCACACCGGGGCGGAACACGTGGGGGTGCCTTCTGACGAGCTTGCCGTTGATGCCCTGCATGACATCGGCGGCAGTGAACTCCCCCGACTCCTCGGCTATGACGGACAGCATCAGAACGTGCAGCAGCAGGTCGCCAAGCTCGTCTCTCAGGTGCATCCAGTCCTGTCTCTCGGCGGCGTCGGCCACCTCGAAGGCCTCCTCCAGAAGGAACGGGCGCAGGGTTGCCGGAGTCTGTTCCCTGTCCCAGGGGCAGCCATCCGGCCCGCGGAGCCTTCTCACGGTCTGCAGCAGCTCCCGGAAGGCAGCCATGGCGTCATCAGCCATGGATGGCGCCTTCGCAGAGCGACTCCGCCGCTTCCATGAACAGCTCCGACAGCGTCGGGTGAGGGTGGACCGCCTGGGCGACCCGCTCCACCGGCAGGTGAAGGCTGACCGCGAGAACGGCCTCTCCCACAAGGCTGCTGGCCTCGGCTCCGACTATCTGGACTCCGAGCACCGTCCTGTCGGAGGCGCTCACGAGAAGCTTGAGAAAGCCCTCCGTCTCGACCATGCCCACCGCCCTGCCGTTGGCAAGGTACCTCGAGGTTCCGGTCAGGTACTCGATCCCGCGCCTCTCGAGCTCCTCCGCCCCGGGCCCCACGACGGCGATCTCCGGATCCGTGAAGATGCATGAAGGCACGGCGTCCGGGTCCAGAGGCCTGTCGCCCCTGCCGAGCATCGCATCCACGGCCACGAGCCCCTGGGCGCTACCGGCATGAGCGAGCTGCCACTTGCCGGTCACGTCTCCCGATGCGAAGACGCCGGGAGCGGTCGTCCGCATCCTTTCGTCAGTCACTACGCCGCTCTTCCCGTGCTCGACTCCGGCCTCGTCGAGCCCGAGACCGGAGACTCTGGGCCTTCTCCCGACCGCGACCAGGACGCTGTCGGCGGTAAGGCTCTCCCCGCTCAGCAGGGTCACCTGCGCTCCAGTGCTCCCTGCCGGTCTCGAGATCGAGCCGGCCCCGTCCCCGGTGATGACCCTCACTCCCCCCTTGGTCAGGCTCGCATGGACAACGGCCTTCACGTCCGGATCCACTCCTGGCAGGATCGCCGGCAGCATCTCCACTATCGTCACGTCCACTCCCATCGCGGAGAGAACGGATGCGAACTCGCAGCCTATGACACCGCCGCCGATGATCGCAAGGCTTTCCGGGAGGCTCTCCCAGCCAAGCACGTCATCGCTCGTCAGAATGCCGTCGCCGGCGAGGGGACCGGGTACGAGGGGCAGAGACCCCGGCGCGAGAAGGACAAACCGGGGTCGCAACTCATCGCCGCTCTCCTCAACTCTGACCAGGCCGGGCCCCGCCAGAGTTGCCCTGGCTCTCACCAGTCTGACTCCCAGCTGGTCGAGCCTGCCCTCCACCCCCTTGCGCAGCCTCGAGACGACCTGGCTCTTCCTTCGGGCCAGAGCCGGCCAGTCGGGAGCAAGTCCCCCCTGCAGCGAGAGGCGGCCGGCTCTGGAAGCGCGTCTCAGAAGGTGAGTCGTGGCGACCATGGTCTTCGTGGGGATGCAGCCCCTGTTCAGGCACGTCCCGCCCACGCTGTCCTCTTCGAAGAGCACGACGCTCGCCCCCAACTGGGCCGCCCTGATGGCGGGCACGTAGCCTGCGGGCCCCGCGCCGATCACAACGAGATCTGGTGTCTGTGCGTTCACGTCGCAGTCTCCCGGGATCAACCGGCCGGATCAGCCAGAAACAATGGTGACGAGAAGGTTTCGATCGGACTATATATATCCCGATAACAACGGAGGAAAGGTCACGCATTGCGTCTTCTGATCCCCTCTCTCGCCCTCCTGATCGCTGCCGTGGCATACTCTGTGCCCGTCGAGCAGCTCACCCTCGAGCTCAGATGCGAGACGGGGCGCGCCTACCTTCAGCAGGGCCTCCTGGAGCAGGCAAGAACCGAGTTCCTCTCCGCTCTCGAGATCGATCCCGGGTGCGGGGAGGCGCTTCTTGGCATGGGCAGGGCATACTGCCAGCAGGGCAACTACCCCAGCGCGGAGACCTACTACCGCAGGTTCCTCGAGCTCTACCCCGAGGATCCGAGGGGCGTCGAGGAGCTGAGCGGGCTGCTGACCATGACCGGGCGTTTCACGGAGGCTCTCGACTCCGTCGAGGGAGCCCTCGAGCTGGACCCGTCTTCCCCCGCTCTCTGGCTGATCCGGGCCGAGGCCGCCCTGGGCTCCGGAGACACCCTCCTGGCGGAGCAGTCGCTCGGAAGGCTGGTGGACTCCGGTGGACAGGAGGAGCTGGAGGCAAGGGTGATGCTCTCTTCCGTTCTCCGGGTCAGGGATGAGGGAGCCGCGGGCAGAGACCTCCTGATGCCGGCCATCGCGGCCGGTTACGCGCCCGCGTTCGCCGAGCTGGCAAGGATCTACCTCGGCTGGGGAGACTACATGAGGGCCGTGGACGCCATCAACTCGTACCTGATGATCAGCCCCGGCGGCGAGTGGGCCGATTCCGCCTCCATGATACTGGAGGAACTGGCCAGGGCCGGCGAGTACATACCACCCGACACTCCGGGCAACGACTGACGGCGATGCCGACTTCCACCCGAGGCCTCCTGCCGGAAGGCGATGGAGACCTCGATTCCTTCGACAGGCTGCGGGACGCCGCCTCCAGAGCGATCGGCGGCTCGCCGGTCGATTTCCTGGAAGTCAGGATCGAGAAGAAGCACCTCATGGAAGTCCTTCAGGTCGGCAAGGAGCTCGACCGGGCCACGGACCACCGCGAGACCGGAGCCTACGTTCGAGCCCTCGTCGACGGCTCCTGGGGAAGCGCCTGGCTTCCCGCTGACGGCAATGTCCCCGAAGCGATCGAGCTGGCATGCCTCCTGGCCCGTGAGCGTGGCGCAGGGCCCGTCGCTCTCGCCGAATGCCCAGCCTCCAGAGGCGTCTTCGACCCGCCGGTGATCGAGCCACTGGCCGACGTGACCACGAGGGAGAAGGTCTTCCTCTGCAGGAGGTACAGCGAGCTGCTCGCCTCCACCATACGCCAGGCATCCACCAGGGTCCACTTCCGGCAGGTGCTCGGCGCCAGGGCGGTGCTCAACTCCCGTGGCACCGACGTGCTCGAGCGGCACAGCCTCTGCGGGCTGAGGATGGAGGCCGTGGGCGGCCAGCACAAGACCCACGTCTCCAGGGACATCGCCTACAGGGGAGGCTTCGAGTTCGTGCGCCACAGAGAGGACCTGGTGGAGCAGATGGTCGAGAGCCTCGCCGAGAGAGACACCAGCAGGACCGTGGAGACGGGCCCATGCTCGGTCGTCATAGATCCCCAGCTCGCCGGAGTACTGGTGCACGAGGCCTTCGGGCACGTCAGCGAGGCCGACTTCCTCATAGCCAACCCGGTCGTGTCGGACGCGCTCAGGAGGGGAAGGAAGATAGGTGTCGAGTCTCTCTCGATCGTCGACGACGCAACGCACTTCGGGCTTCCCGGAAGCTGCGCCTACGACGACGAGGGCGTACCGGGGCAGCGGACCCAGCTCGTATCGGCAGGCAGGATAGTCGACAGGATGCACTCGCTGGAAACGGCGGGGATGATGGGAGAGAAGAGCACCGGCAATGCGAGGGCGCTGGACCACATGCACCCCCCCTCGGTCAGGATGTCCTGTACCTATGTGGAGCCCGGCTCGCGGTCTCTGGACGCGCTTCTCGGGCAGATGGGAAGGGGCCTCTACCTTCGAGGCTCCCTGGGAGGCGCCACTGACATGTCGAGGTTCTCCTTTACCGCGGAGGAGGCGCGCACCGTTTCCGGAGGGAGGATCAGGAAGCCGTTGCGGCCCGTCACGATCTCCGGAAGGGTCTTCGACGTTCTGATGTCCATCGCGGCAGTGGGCAACGACCTGTCCCTCCACAGCAGCATAGGGGGGTGCTCCAAGGGGGAGCAGCGCTTCATGCCGGTCAGCTACGGAGGCCCCCATCTCCTGCTCGAGGGCATGGAGGTGTCGTGAGCGCGCATGAAGGCGACACCGGAGGCCTGGTCCGCAGGACTCTGGAGCTGTCAGCGAGGGTCTCCTCCCAGTCCGAGGTTCTCCTGGTCGAGGAGGGCCTCATGCGAGCAGCGTTGCTTCCTTCCGGGTGCATCGAGTTCTCCGCCGGGTCGTCCGCCTGTTCCGGCCTCCGGATGTTCCGGCATGGGAAGCTCGGCATGGCGAGCACGTCCGAGCCGGAAGAGCAGGCGGATCTCATCGAGAGAGCCATCTCCTCCGCGAGGTCCGGGCAGCCAGTCGAGTACGAGCTGCCCGCCGAGCTGGGACCCCCCTGCAACGCAGAGCCCAGGCTGGTGCATCATGACGCATCCTCGATGACCCATGCCGGAATGGGCGACTTCCTCGACAGGCTCCGGGCTGCTCTCGCGGACCTGTCGCCGCATGCCAGCCTGATCGGCTCGATGTCCCTCGAGGACGTGACCGTGACACTGGGCAACTCGAGGGGGTTTCTGGAGTCCTACCGGAAGGCGGCCTTCAGGCTGGCCCTGAGGTTCTCCTTCCCCACCTCGGAAGGGCTCTTCCCCTACTACCACGGATGGACCTCCGGGTACATCGCCATGCAGCCCGAGGAGATAGCCGCCGAGGCCTTCAGGGCCTTCACCTGGGCTTCCCGCCGGGCAGACGGGCCGGTCCGGGGGCCCCTGCTGATGTCACCCGGTGCGCTCGCCGTCCTTCTGCAGGCACTGAGGACCGGCGTGAGCGCACGCCGAAGGCTCAGAGGATCAAGCCCGCTCATCGGCAAGCAGGGAGAGAAGGTCCTGTCGAGCATGCTAACGCTCCATGACAGGCCGGCCCTGGACTACGGGGCCGCCTCGGCGCCGTTCGACGCGGAAGGGATCAGGACCAGGGACAAGCCGCTGTTCGAGAGGGGCGTCTTCAGTGGCTTCCTCTACGACCTGGCGACTGCCTGGGAGGCGGGAACCGAATCCACGGGCAGTGCCGGGAGGAACTGCACGGACCCACCCGAGCCCGTCTGCACGAACCTCACCATGGAACCGGGAAAGGCGAGCTTCCAGGGGATGCTCGAGGACATGGACAGCGGTCTGCTTGTCTTAGACCTCCTCTCCGGCGGCAGCAGCAATGTGATCACCGGCGACTTCTCCTTCGACACGTCCAGTGCGTTCCTCGTCGAGAGCGGGGAGATAGTGGGCAGGATGGGGCGGGCCGTGGTTTCGGGCAACGTCTACGATCTGCTCTCCGGGATCATCTCCGTGGAGTCCTCGCTGCACCTGATCGGCAGCGACTGGCTTCCCCACCTGCTCGTGGAGAGCCCGGGCCCCTGATCCGGCAACCGGGGGCCGAAGTGCCCGAT
>JAFGKQ010000007.1 GCA_016928495.1 Candidatus Fermentibacterales bacterium | reverse complement strand
GTCGAGATCGTGGTGCGGGGATACCTCACTGGCACGACCAGCACATCCGCCTGGACCATGTACCGGAAGGGCGAGCGCAACGTTTGCGGCAACGTCCTGCCGGACGGCATGAGGAAGAACCAGAGGTTCCCCGAGCCGATCCTCACGCCCACCACCAAGAGCGACGAGCACGACGAGCCGGTCTCGGAGCAGCAGATCCTGGAGAGAGGGCTGGTCGCCGGGGAGGACTGGAGCAAGCTGCGCGAGACAGCTTTCAGGCTGTTCTCGAGGGGGGCCTCCCTCGCGCTGGAGAACGGCCTGATCCTGGTCGATACCAAGTACGAGCTGGGGAAGGACGAGCAGGGCCGCACAGTCCTGATAGACGAGATCCACACGCCGGACTCGTCGAGGTACTGGCTGGCGGAGGGCTACGATAGCCGCTTCAGGGCGGGCGAGGAGCCGGAGAACATCGACAAGGAGTTCCTCAGGAGGTGGTTCGCCGAGAGGTGCGACCCCTACTCCGACGAGGTGCTCCCCAAGGCGCCGCCCGAGCTGGTCGTGGAGCTCTCGAGGCGCTACGTCTACCTCTACGAGCTGATCACGGGGCTGGAGCTGGACGTCTCTGGTTCGGAGGTTCCCGTGCTGGATAGGATACGCGGCAACCTGAGAGGCGCGGGACTGGCGGTCTAGTCCGGAGCCTCGTCCTCCGGATCGTCGAACAGGTCGGATACCTGTTCGCCGCGCTCGGCCGCCTCGACCACCCTGTGGGCTCGCTTCGCAAGCCTGTCGGCCCTCGCGAGGAGCCCCGACACGTCGGGACGGGTCTCCGGAACCGGTTCTTCCGCCGAGTCCTCCGGAGAGGAAGGCTCCTCCGCGGGCTTCTCTTCCCGGGGAGGCTCCTCGGCCCCGGACTCGCGGTCCTCCCCCTCCGTCTCCCCTGCGCCGGGCTCTGCCCGCTCGTCATCCTGCTCCGGCCTGGGCTCGATCTCCTTGATGCTCGAGATCACCCTGGTGCCGGCAAGCCTGGAACCACTAGCGGAAGCCCCGAGCAGCCTCAGGTCGGACAACTCCGTCGAGCCCTTGAAGGTCCGCTGGCGCTTCCTGCGCTCGAACCAGTACTCCAGGCGTGACTCCGGATTGGCCGAGAACAGCATGAGCGAGCAGCCCTCGGGGAAGTAGCGGTACTCCTTGCCCATTATGGCGCCGCCCACGCTGAACCTCTTGGCGCAGGCCAGCCTCGACTCCTCCTCCCGGTGGACGACGGCGTAGACCCTGTCACGGTCGTAGATGTCGAAGTGAACGATGTTGACGTCCACGAATGTCTTGTCCTCTATGGGGAGAACCCTGTAGGTGCCGGAGGAGTCGAAGATGATCACCCTGTCGTACTCACTGACCGCCAGCGTTCTCTCGCCCCGGACGGACGTGCCGACGAACCCCGACTCGGGATCGTAGGAGAGCCTCAGGTTCTTCAGGGCGATCTCCTGCGTGTCGATGTCGGACAGCTCCTCGATGCTCGTGCGGCGAGTGAACCTGTCGCCGTAGTCCTCGAGCAGCTTCTCCAGGAAGCCCGTGGCGTAAGCCTTCACGTCCTTGAGGTGAGCGCGGGTCTTACGTATTTCCCCCTTCACCTCCCTGATGTCCTTCCTGTGCTTCTCTATGTCGAACCTGGTGATGCGCCTGAGCCTGAGGGCCAGCAGCCTGTCTATGTCCTCCGGCGTGACGGGGCGGGGCAACTGCTCCGCGAAAGGCTCGAGGCTCCCGGTGGCGCGCTCGACTACCTCGTCCCACGTCCCGCACTCCTCGATCTCCTTGTAGAGGCGGTTCTCCACGTAGATCTGCTCCAGGGTCATCCAGAAGAAGCGCTCCTGAAGCCTCTCCAGCCTTATCTCGAGCTGCCTCCGCAGGTAGTAGAGCAGGAGGTCGGTGTTGTATCGCAGCAGGTCCGGCACCGTGGTCTGGATGGGGCGGCCCTCCTGGATGACCAGCATCGAGGGGGAAATGGTTATCTCGCAGTCGGTGTGGGCATAGAGCTGGTCAACCCCCTCGTCGGTGTGGATGCCCCTGCCGAGGGTGATCTGGATCTCGACCGAGTCCGTCGTGAAGTCCTCGATCGAGCTGAGCTTGATCCTGCCCTTTTTCGCCGCCGCTTCGATGGACGCCAGGAGGGTCTCAGTGGTGGTGGACCAGGGGAGCTCCCTGATGACCAGCCTCTTGTCGTCCTTCCTCTCGATCCTGGCCCTTATCCGTACCCGGCCGTTGCCATCCTGGTAGTCTGAGGCGTCCATTATGCCGCCCTGAGGGAAGTCCGGCAGCAGGCTGAACTCCCGTTCCTGCAGGACGGCGATCTGCGCCCTGATGACCTCGCAGAAGTTGTGAGGCAGGATCCTGGTGGACATGCCTACCGCTATTCCCTCGGCGCCCAGCAACAGCAGAACGGGCAGCCTGGCCGGCAGAACGACAGGCTCCCGGTTCCTGCCGTCGTAGCTGTCCACGAACTCGGTCAGGTCGTCGTCGAAGAGGACGTCACGCGCGAGCTGGGTCAGCCTGCACTCGATGTAGCGGGGAGCCGATGCCTCGTCGCCGGTCAGGATGTTGCCGAAGTTTCCCTGGGTCTCGATGAAGAAGCCCCTGGAGGCCAACGAGACCAGGGCGCTCCCGATCGACTGGTCACCGTGGGGGTGGTATCGCATGCAGTGGCCGATGACGTTGGCTACCTTGTTGAGCCTGCCGTCATCCATCTCTTTGAGAGACCAGAGGATGCGTCTCTGGACGGGTTTCAGTCCGTCCGACGCCTCGGGTATCGCGCGCTCCTGTATGACGTAGGAGGCGTAGTCGAGGAAGTTCTTCTCGTACAGCCCGTAGAGCTCGGACTTGGGCATGGGTCCCTGAAGGCTCCGTTCGTCAGGCCAGGTTGTCGATGATGAACTGCTTGCGCTCCGGGGTGTTGCGCCCCATGAAGAACTCGAGCATGTCCGGGACTTCCTTGAGGTGCGTGATGGACACGGACTGGAGCCGCATCTTCTCCCCTATGAACCTCCCGAACTCCCCCGGGGAGATCTCCCCCAGGCCCTTGAACCTGGTGACCTCCGCCCTGCCTCCGAAGGAGTCGAGGGCCTTCCGCTTCTCCTCTTCCGAGTAGCAGTAGACGGTCCGCTTCTTGTCCCTGGCTCTGAACAGGGGTGTCTCGAGTATGAAGAGGTGATTGTCCAGCACGAGGGACTCGAAGAAGTGGAGGAAGAGGGTGAGCAGCAGGTTACGGATGTGAAGCCCGTCGACATCGGCATCCGTCGCCAGCACGACCCTGTTGTAGCGCAGGCCCTCTATCCCGCCCTCGATCCCGAGGGCCTGCATCAGGTTGTAGATCTCCTCGTTCCTGTAGACGGTCGCCTGCCTGTGGCCGAAGACGTTAAGCGGCTTGCCCCTGAGCGCGAAGACGGCCTGAGTGCGGACGTCACGGCTGGAGATCATGCTCCCGGCGGCGCTCTGGCCCTCGGTGATGAAGACGGTACTCTCCTCCGCCCTCCTGTCGTCGTCGCCCAGATGGATCTTGCAGTCCTTGAGGTTCGGGATCCTCAGGGCTATCTGCTTCGCGCGCTCTCTGGCCTGCTTCTTCACGCTCTGCAGCTCGGTCCTGAGCTTCTGGTTGGACTCGACCTTCGCTACCAGGGTCTTCGCGAACTCCGGGTAGCGGTGCATGTGCTGCTCGAGGGCCTGCCTCACCGCCCCGGAGACCCAGCCCCTGATCTCGCTGTTGCCCAGCCTGGTCTTGGTCTGGGACTCGAACACCGGGTCCTTGAGCCTGATAGAGATGGCCCCTATCATGCCCTCCCTCACGACGTCGCCGGAGTAGCTCTTGGAGGTGAACTCGTTCAGCGCTTTTACGATGCCTTCCTTGAAGGCGGACAGGTGAGCTCCCCCCGCAGTGGTGTGCTGCCCGTTGGCGAAGGAGAAGTAGCGCTCGCCGTACTCGTTGGTGTGGACAAGCGCGAACTCGAGCATCTTCTCCCTGAAGTGGACGATCTCGTACAGCCCGGACTCGCCGACCTCCTCGAAGAGCAGGTCGCGAAGCCCGCTCTCGGACTGGAAGGTCTCGCCGTTGAAGACCAGCTTCAGGCCCGAGTTGAGGTAGGCGTAGTGCCAGAGCCTGCGGGCGAGGTACTCGTAACGGAATGCGTAGCTTCCGAAGATCTCCGGATCGGGCGTGAACTCGACCAGGGTGCCGTTGCGGGACCTGGTCTCGCCCTCCTTCTCCCCCACCAGCTCGCCCCGGGCAAACCTGGCCTCCCTGAACCTGCCGTCCCTCTGGGTGACCACCCTGAAATCGCTCGAGAGCGCGTTGACTGCCTTGGTCCCTATTCCGTTCAGGCCTACGCTGAACTGGAAGACGTCGTCGTTGTACTTGGCGCCCGTGTTGATCTCTGAGACGCACTCGACGAGCTTGCCCAGGGGAATTCCCCTGCCGTAGTCCCTCACGGAGCATAAGCCGTCCTCGAGCCTGATGACGATCCTGTTGCCGTGGCCCATGATGAACTCGTCTATCGCGTTGTCCACGACTTCTTTGAACATGACGTAGATGCCGTCCTCCGGGTGGCTGCCGTCCCCAAGCCTGCCGATGTACATTCCCGTGCGCAGCCTGATGTGCTCTATCGAGGAGAGCGTCTTCACCTTGCTCTCGTCGTACACCTCTGCTGTCGGAAGGGCCTCCGGGCTATTGGTCAAGCGGATCTCCGTTCCCGGAACGGTCGGTGACTACACAACATATGGTGGCGAGACCGCACCTCGACAACGCAATATAGTAGAAAAGAGCCTCTCAGGAAGCCCGGGCCGGGCCGGAGTCAGACCCCGAAGCTCTCCCCGGGGGCCAGTCCGACCTCTCTCAGGACATCCCGGCGCCTGATCTTCCTGGTCGTGGTCCTGGGCAGCTCGCCCTCGAAGATCACGAAACTGGCTATCCTCTTGAACGCGGGCTGACTCTGGTTGAAACTCCTTATCTCACCGCGCAGGAGCTCGGCGGCTATCTCCCTGGAGAGCCTGCGCCCGGAGCTCTCGAGGGCCCCTATGAGGGCTTCCGTGTCGGCGACGACGACCGCTGCGATCTCCTCCCCCTTGCTGGCGGACTGCCTCCCGAAGACCATCGCCTCGCTGATCAGCGCGGACCTCGTGAGCACGACCTCCAGCTCCTCGGGATAGACGTTCTTGCCGTTCTTCGCGATGATGACGTTCTTCTTTCTCCCGGTAACGTACAGGAAGCCGTCCCTGTCGAAGTGCCCGAGGTCGCCCGTGTGCAGCCAGCCGTCCCTCAGGACCGCCCTGGTCTCCTCGGGGTCCTCGTGGTATCCAACCATGACGTTGGGGCCACGGACGACGATCTCTCCGTTGCCCTCCCCGTCGGGATCGTCTATCCTGACGTCCATGTCGGGAAGCGGCAGCCCCACTGACGAGTCCCTGAACGCCGTTTCACGGTTGACCGCGATGAGGGGTGAGGCCTCGGTCAGACCGTATCCCTGGATGAAATCGAAGCCGAGATCCCTGAACCCTCTGGACACCAGGGGATCCTGCGCAGCGCCTCCGGAGACGAAGAGCCTGACTCGTCCGCCGAGTCTCCGGTGCAGTGGAGCCAATAGCCTCCGGCGATCACCCTCACGTCCGAACAGGCCCAGGACCCTGGAGGCAGCGGTTCCGAAGGCCAGCCTCAGAGCGCCGCCCCTGCGACCCTTTATGCCGTCGATCACCCTGCGGTACATCGACTCCCACAGCAGAGGCACCCCCAGCATCACCGTGGCCCCTGACCCTGCGAGGTCCTCGGCGACATGACGCAGCCCCCTGCAGAACGCCACCGTGGCCTGCATGTGCATGGGGGCCAACAGGCCGCAGGTGCACTCGTAGGTGTGGTGGACCGGGAGGACCGAAAGGAAGACATCGTCCCTCCTCAGGTCCACCAGCCTGAGCATCTGGTTGATGACGCTGCAGATGTTGGAGTGGGTGAGCACGACACCCTTGGCCCTTCCCATGGTTCCCGAGGTATAGCAGATGGCAGCGATGTCCTCCGGCCCCGGCGGATCCGGAAGCGGGCGGCCTCTGCCGATGGCCTCGAGCTCCTCCATCGGCACCGGCCCCGCGCCTGCCACGCCGCCGTTGCCGCGGACGAGGCGCACGAGCAGCGGGCCGGCCTTCAGCCGGGACGCCAGCTCGACGAAGCCCTC
>JAFGKQ010000098.1 GCA_016928495.1 Candidatus Fermentibacterales bacterium | reverse complement strand
TCATCCACAGGGGCCGCTGCCCCGGCCGCTGAGCCAGTCGAGTCGAGCCCGGCCCCGACGAGTCCCTCGCCGGCGCCCCCGCCATCTCCGCCACGCCCGGACCCCATGATGCTCCAGCTCAGGAACAGAAGCGCAGCCATCAGCGCAGCGGCCACGATCAGTCTGGTCTGGTCACTCACCGTTGCGCGTCTCCCTCCACCGGTCCGGCACCGGGTCATCGCCCCCGGCACAGAACGGATGGCATCTCGCAAGCCTCCTGAGCAGCAGCCAGCCGCCACGCAGCAGGCCGAAGCGGCGGATTGCGATGAGCCCGTACTCGCTGCAGCTCGGGTCGAAGCGGCAACTGGCCGGCAGCAACGGGGAGATCGCCTTCCGGTAGCCCTGAATCACGCTCAGGGCGATCCTTGCGGCAGCTCCTGGCGGATTCTCTCCGCCATCGCTCGGAGATCCTCCCGAAGCACCTCGCACGCTATTTCCTCCAGCAGCCCATTCGGGCTCACTACGAGATCCACCCCGTCCACTTGCTCCAGCCTGACGAATTCCCTGACCTGCCTCTTGAACCTGTTGCGCAGCACGCTCCCGCCGAGGCGTCCGGGCACCGAGAAGCCCAGCCTGACCGTTCTCGAACCGGTCCGCGCGAAGACCACGGAGATCACAGACCCTCTCAGACGGGTTCCCCGGCGGTACAACCTGCGGAACGCCTGTCTTCCGCTGAGTGCTGCAAGCTTCGTTGCTATCCTGGTTGCGCCCCGTCCCGGCCCGGCGCTCAGGGCGAAAGAGTCCTCCGACCCTTCCTCCGGCGTGCGTTCAGGACCTTCCGGCCCGATCGGCAAGACATACGGGCCCTGAACCCATGCCGCCTGGAGCGTGACCGTCTGCTCGGCTGGAATGTGCGCTTCACGTGGCATCCCCTTCCCCGCGGCCTTGACGCACGAGCGATATGGTCTGTAGTTACATGCCACCCAGTGGGAAACGGGCGACGGTCTCAGCGAACGCTGAAGCTAGCTAACAAGCGATTCTGTGTCAAGCTACTAGCCGCATGGTCGGTCGTTGACTCGTCGTGATATCAACACCGTTCCGTAAGGGATGATCCTCTTGTCGTCTAACCGCTTGATGTGCAATCGACAAAGCCGCTGCGCCCGCGTGGAAAACTCTGTGGATAAGTGGTCTAGCGGGCTGCTACGCTGGAGCTTGTGTAGTCCCGTTTGCTGCCCCCGCAGAGAGGGGCGTCGGCTTGGCTGAGACGGATTACCGCCAGCTCTGGCGGCAATGCCTGACTGCCGCCCGCGACAGGGTGCCGACTTCCACCTTCAACTCCTGGCTTGCCGACTCGGAGTTCGACAGCGCTGACGGCGACGTTGTCTACGTCCGTTTCCCGAACGAGTTCATGGCCAAGTGGGCCAGGGGGCACTACGGCGATCTCCTCGAGGACCTGCTGCGCGTGGTCAGCGGCAACTCCCGGATCTCCCTGAGGTGCATAGGCGACCCGGCCGAGGTTTCCGCCCCGGCTCCCCCGCCGGTCACTCGTCAGCCTCCCGCACGCGATTACCTGCATCCCGGCTATACGTTCGAGCGCTTCGTCCCGGGCAGGAACAACGAGCTGGCGCATGCCGGCGCCCTGTCGGTGGCGAGGGAATTCGGCCACTCCCGGTATAATCCGCTCTTCATCTATGGCGGAGTCGGCCTCGGCAAGACCCATCTCACTCAGGCCATCGGGCACTTTGTCCGGCAGCACTTCGCTGGCTGCACGTACCGCTACATCTCCTCCGAGCGCTTTACCCAGGATCTCATCAATGCGATCGGGGGTCACGCCACCTACGAGTTCCGGCGCGACTACCTCAACGTGGATCTGCTGCTAATGGATGATGTCCACTTCATGGCCGGCAAGGAGCGCACCCAGGAGGAATTCTTCTACAGGTTCAACGAGCTGTATCAGAACGGCAAGCAGATCGTACTCACCTCTGACAGGCCGCCTGTGGAGATACCGGACCTGGAGGAGCGTCTCGTCTCCCGTTTCCAGTCCGGGCTGGTCGCCGACATACAACCCCCGGAATTCGAGACCCGTGTTGCGATCCTAAGCCAGAAGGCAACGGAAGCCGGGTTTCGTTTCCGCCTCGAGGTGCTCGAGCTCATCGCGTCGGTGATAAAGGACAACGTGCGTCAGCTCGAGGGCGCCGTGAACCGCCTGAGCGCAAGCGCCAACGCTGATGGCTCCAGCTTGACCCCGGACGAGGCCAAGCTCCTCCTGGCCGATTACCTTCCGGATCTCTCGCGGATCATCTCTACCGGTTCCGTTCTTGCAGCCGTTGCCGAGGACTTCCAGGTAGCCCCCTCCCTCATCCGCGGCAAGCAGAGGCGCCGCGAGGTGCTTCTTCCCCGGCAGGTGGCCATGTATCTGATGCGCGAGCTTACCGAGACTTCTCTGGTCGAGATCGGAAGGGTCTTCTCCGGCCGCGACCATTCCACTGTGTTGCACTCCACGGAGCGAATCCGCCACCTGATGGACGAGGACCCCATACTCAAGAGGCGCGTTCAGGACCTTGCAAAGCGCTTACGGAGTTGATCCCGATGTTGCGGTCCCAACACCCCGATCTGCATTCCGGATGTTCAAAACCCCTTGTCTTCCACACAAGCCCGCATACTGCCGTGTACAACTCCCGGCTTTTCCACGCCATTTCCACGCACCTTGCACCCCAACCT
Source organism: Candidatus Fermentibacterales bacterium (assembly GCA_016928495.1). Taxonomy (GTDB): domain Bacteria; phylum Fermentibacterota; class Fermentibacteria; order Fermentibacterales; family JAFGKQ01; genus JAFGKQ01. The sequence continues at coordinate 6,766 of JAFGKQ010000098.1, read as the reverse complement.
TCGGTCCCACTCCCGCTCAGAGTGGCATGTCCACATTTCCACATCTATAATAATCATAATCATCACGCTTCTTGTGATCTCAGGATTGACACTGGCAAACACGCCGTGTCTTTCTTCGTGCCGGCTTCGCTGCTGAGGAGGACCCAATGATCAAGCTGCTCGTTTCGCAGAGCGACTTCCTTCGAGGCCTGAACAGCGTGGCAACAGCGCTGCCCCCGAGGACGAGCCTGCCCTCGCTGACGAACATCCTGCTCGAGGCGGAGAAGGACTCGCTTCATCTGGCGGCGACGGATCTCGATACGACCGTCACGACGAGCATACCAGCCACGGTGACGACAGCCGGTGCGATTGCACTGCCGGGGAAGAAGCTCCACGACATCGTGAAGGAACTTCCGGACGAGGATGTGCATCTGAGCGGCACGGGGAACAGGATAACCATCTCGTGTGCAAGCAGCAGCTTCGTGTTGAGCGGCACGTCGAAGGACTCTTTCCCCACGCTTCCGGGCACCGGGGACACATCGGTAGTCTCACTACCGCGCGAGAGGCTGGCCGAGGCCATCAGGCGAACCTCCTACGCGGTGGCGATGGATGACTACAGGCCAGCACTGAACGGAGCGCTATGGAAACTCGGTCCGGGAGGGCTCGAGGTGGTTGCTACCGACGGCCACCGTCTTGCGCGGATCCACGCGAAGGACGCGAAGAGCGATACCGAGTTCGAAGCCATCGTCGCACCGAAGGCCCTGAATCTCCTGGCACGCCTGGCAGGGGGAGACGATGTCGGAATTCGGTTCCAGGGCACACAGATATCTTTCGAGTACGACCACTCGGTTATCTACAGCCGTACGATCGAGGGCCCCTATCCTCCATACGAGAAGGTCATTCCACGCGACAACGACAAGATACTGAAGCTGGATCGCGAAACCCTCATTGCGGCCCTTCGGCGCATGATGATCATAGCCAACCCCGCGACACACCAGGTTCGTCTCAGCCTGGAGCCCGGCAATGTCGTGATCTATGCTCAGAACACCGATGCGGGCGAAGCAAAAGAGGAGCTGGCCGCGGAGTATAGCTCGGAACCTCTCCATATCGGCTTCAACGGGTCCTTTTTCCTCGAGACCCTCCGCAACATGGCGACGGACGATGTGATCATACGCCTCAAGAGCGGAACCACCGCGGCGGTCCTCGAGAACGCCGAACCCGACGCCTCAACCGACTACCTTGCTCTGCTCATGCCCGTCAAGCTCCCGGGGACAGAGGTCTGACGCGCGGCTCGGCACTACCGGGACGAGAGCCCGTCGACGGCCCGGCCGGGGTCTTGTCCGAGCCGGCTGGCGAGGGACGTTTTGAGGCACACCCGGAAGGGCTTATTATAGGTTTCCGCGGGCCGTGTACCCGGTGTCTTCGCGGTCCGCGACTGGGGGTCCTCGTTCGCTGGGCGCCAGCGAGTTATGCCTGAGAAGATATCCGACGTCGTTGCGCGACTGATGGGTCGACTCGGGGCAGCCGACGGCGCGGAGAGGGCCAGGGCCCTAACTGGTTACTGGCAGGATGCAGTGGGTGAGCAACTGGCGAAGATCACCGAGCTGCGGGGCTTCCGCGGGGACGTGGTTCTCGTAAGGGCACTCCATCCTCTTGCCGCGCAGGAGCTGCGCCTGCGGGAGAAGAGCATCGTCGCCAGTCTCAACGCACGCGCCGGGAGGCGTTTCTTCGTCCGTATAAGGGTCGTCTCGGGAAAGCCGGAGGGTCCACGCCGTGACTGAGAAGAAGAAGGCCTACGACGCCGAGTCGATCCAGGTGCTGGAGGGCCTGGAGGCTGTCCGCAAGCGTCCGAGCATGTACATCGGCTCCACATCCTCGTCCGGCCTTCACCATCTGGTGTACGAGGTCGTCGACAACAGCGTGGACGAGGCGCAGAGCGGGTTCTGCACCAGGATAGACGTGGATGTCCTGCCGGGCGGCGTTATCTCTGTTCTGGACGACGGCAGGGGCATACCGATAGACATGCACGCCAAGAAGAACCGTCCTGCCCTCGAGGTAGTGATGACCACGCTGCATGCAGGCGGGAAGTTCGATTCGGAATCGTACAAGGTCGCGGGAGGCCTGCATGGCGTCGGGGTCAGCGTGGTGAACGCGCTATCGGAGTGGCTGGAGGCCGAGGTCTACGTGTCCGGGAAGGCCTACAGGCAGCGCTACGAGCGGGGGAAACCCGCCATGGACCTCGAGTGCATCGGGGATAGCGACCTCAAGGGAACCAGGATAACCTTCCTCGCGGACTCTCAGATCTTCGATTCGCTCGACTACAGCTTCGATACGCTGTCACGCAGGCTCCGCGAGCTCGCATTCCTCAACAGCGGGCTTCAGATCAACATCAGGGACACCCGGGACGGGAAGTCACCCAAGAAGCACAACTTCCAGTATAGCGGAGGAATAGCGTCCTTCGTCAGGTTCATCAACGAGAACAGGCACACCCTGCATCCCGATCCGATCTGTGTGACTCGCGAGACGGAGCTGGAGGACTCGTCCACGGTGGTGGTCGATTGCGCCGTGCTTTACAACACCGGCTACCAGGAGGACATATTCAGTTTCGCCAACAACATAAACACCATCGACGGCGGGACGCATCTCACGGGCTTCAAGGCCGCACTGACCCTGGCGATAAACGACTACGCCTCGCGGAGCGGCCTGTTCAAGAAGAGCGAGGACACCTTCAGCGGCAACGACGTGCGGGAGGGCCTCACAGCGGTCGTGAGCGTGAAGCTGACGAACCCCCAGTTCGAGGGCCAGACCAAGACGCGCCTGGGGAATCGCGACGTCAAGGGTGCGGTGCAGTCCGTCGTGTACGGTGGCCTGGCCGAGTTCATGGAGGAGAACCCGGGTGTAGCCCGGCGTATCGTCGACAAGTGCATGGAGACGGCCACCGCCAGACAGGCCGCCAGGAGGGCAAGGGAGCTCACGAGGCGCAAGAGCGCCCTGGAGACCGCGGCGCTTCCCGGGAAGCTGGCGGACTGCGCGGTGAGCGATCCTGCCGAGGCGGAGATCTTCCTCGTCGAAGGCGACTCCGCCGGAGGGTCCGCGAAGCAGGGGAGGAACAGGCAGTACCAGGCTGTCCTGCCCCTCAGGGGGAAGATCCTGAACGTGGAGAAGGCGCCCCTCCACAGGGTCCTGCGGAACGAGGAGATCCGGACGATCGTGACGGCCGTTGGCACGGGAGTCGGAGAGGAAGACTTCGATCTCTCGAAGCTGCGCTACAGCCGGGTGATCATAATGACGGACGCCGATGTTGACGGAGCGCATATCAGGACACTTCTGCTGACCTTCTTCTATCGCTACATGCCCGTCCTGATAGAGAAGGGGCACATCTTCATAGCCCATCCGCCCCTCTACCAGATGAGGAAAGGGAAGCAGGTCCGCTACGCCTATTCCGAGGCCGAAAAGGCGCGCGTGCTGGAGGATCTCGGAGGAGGCAGCATCGTGATACAGCGCTACAAGGGCCTGGGGGAGATGAACCCCGAGCAGCTCTGGTCTACCACGATGAACCGGGAGACTCGCGTGCTGGTTCAGGTGAGGCTCGAGGACCTCGTCGAAGCCAACCACGTGTTCACCATGCTAATGGGCGAAGAGGTCGAACCGAGGAGGGACTTCATAGTCCGTCATGCCAGCGAAGTGCGTAACCTCGATGTGTGATGACCCGGCAACTCGTCGTGGCGGGTCGAGAGCGAATGGGAGCCTGAAGGCTTGGTAGAGGAAGAAGAAGGAACCAGAGAGACCTCGCCGGCTGTCGCCAGCCGTCTTCTGACCATAGACCTGGAAGACGAGATGAGGCGCTCCTACCTCGACTACTCCATGAGCGTCATCGTCTCCCGCGCTCTTCCGGACGTGAGGGACGGCCTCAAGCCGGTGCATCGGCGCATCCTCTACTCGATGTTCGAGCAGAACCTGACACACTCGAGGCCCTTCAAGAAATCCGCAGCCGTCGTGGGGGACGTGCTCGGCAAGTACCACCCCCATAGCGACAGCGCCGTCTACGACGCGCTCGTGCGGATGGCGCAGCTCTTCTCGATGAGGCATCCCCTGGTAGAAGGCCAGGGCAACTTCGGCTCGGTGGAGGGGGACCCCCCGGCCGCATACAGGTACACGGAGGCCCGCATGTCGAGGTGCGGAGGGGCGCTGCTGCGGGACATCGAGGCCGAGACCGTGGACTTCATGCCCAACTTCGACGGAAGGCTATCGGAACCCGTGGTGCTTCCGTCACTGCTGCCCAACCTGCTGCTCAACGGAACCTCCGGGATAGCGGTGGGAATGGCGACCAACATCCCGCCGCACAGCCTCAGGGAGCTCGTGAGTGCCTGCTGCCTGCTGATAGAGCGTCCGGAGATCACGGACGAAGAGCTGCTCGAGGTCGTCCGGGGGCCGGACTTCCCCACCGGAGGCATGATCCTGGGCAGGGCGGGCATCAGGGACGCCTATCTCACCGGGAAGGGCGCCATTACGGTGTGTGGGCGGACGAGGATGGAGAAGACACCCAAGGGCCGCGACGCGATCGTCATAACCGAGATCCCCTACCAGGTGAACCTCTCCAGTCTGATCTCCGCGATCGCGGACCTGGTGAAGCAGAAGAAAGTGCCCGACATAGCGGACCTGCGGAACGAGTCCGACAGGGAGGGCATGAGGATCGTGGTGGAGCTCAAGAAGGACTGCGTTCCGGAGATAGTGCTGAACCAGCTCTACAAGCACACCGCGCTCAAGGCCACTTTCAACGCCAACATGCTGGCTCTGGTGGACAACCAGCCGAGGGTGCTCACGCTGCGGGAGATGCTGGGCTATTTCGTGGAGCACAGGCATGAGGTCGTCACTCGACGCAGCCGGTTCGAGCTGGGCAAGGCCGAGGAACGGGCGCACATCCTGGAAGGTCTCAGGATCGCGTTAGGGGCAATAGACGAGGTCGTAGAGACCATACGGGCATCCAGGGACACGGACGAGGCTCGAGCCGGCCTGATGAGCCTTCTGGGGCTGTCGGAAGCTCAGGCGCAGGCCATTCTGGACATGCGGCTGAGGCGCCTGACAGCTCTGGAGCGCGAGGAGCTCGATGCTGAGTACGACGATCTCGTGGAGAGGATCGAGAGGCTCCGCGAGCTGCTTGCAAGCAGAGAGGAACGCATGAAGCTCGTGGCCCGGGAGCTCCGTGACGGCGCGGAGGAGTTCGGAGAGGAGAGAAGGACCTCTCTCTCCGATACGGAGCCCGAGACGCTTGGCATGGAGGATCTGATCGCAGATGACGAGATGGTGATCACGGTCTCCAGGGCCGGGTACACGAAGCGCCTCCCAGTGGATACCTACAGGCTCCAGAGGCGGGGAGGCCGCGGCATCACCGGGGCGTCCACGAGGGAGGAAGACGTCCTGGACCAGGTGTTCGTCGCGACGAACCACTCCTACATACTCTGCTTCACCAACTACGGGCGATGCTACTGGCTGAAGGTCTACAAGATCCCTGAGGCCGGAAGGACCAGCAAGGGCAAAGCGATAGTCAACCTCCTGAACCTCGGAGAAGGCGAGCTGCCGGTAGCAAGCGTCTGCCTGCGGGACTTCGAGGGAGACAGGTTCGTGATAACGGCCGGCAGCGACGGCATGGTCAAGAAGAGCCCGCTCATAGACTACAGCCGCCCGCGCAGGGCCGGGATCGTCGCACTGCGGCTGCGCGACAACTCGAGGCTGATCGGCGCCGGCATCACTGACGGCAACAGCGAGATCGTCCTGGCTACGCGGAAGGGCTACGCCAACAGATTCGGCGAGAGGGACGTAAGGTCCATGGGCCGGCAGGCGCTGGGTGTGAGAGGGATCAGGCTTCGGGAGGACGACCGCGTCGTGAGCATGGTGGTAGTACGGGAAGGAACGAGCCTGCTGACGATCACGCGGAACGGCTACGGCCAGCGCGCCGCGGTCGACGACTACAGGCTCACTCGACGCGGGAGCATGGGAGTCATCAACATCCGGAACGTCGAGCGCAACGGCCAGGTCGTTCAGGTGATGGAAGTGAGCGACGAGGACGAGGCCATACTGGTGTCAGCCAGGGGCATGATCATCAGGGTCCCGGTTGCGGGCATCCGGGCGACCAGGAGGATGACCCAGGGCGTCAGGCTGATGGTCCTTCCGGAGGATGACGAGGTCGTGGATGCCGCAAGGCTGGTAGCGGAGGAGCTCGAGGACCCGGAGGAGCAGACGGGCGCGCCGGATGGGGACGGAAGCGAAGAGCCAGATGACGACTGACCCCAAGACACTGGCGAGGAAGCTGGAGCTGTGGTATGCGACCAACCAGCCCAGGCCGTCGCCGGCGCTTCCCGTCGAGGTAGAGGGCGGTCTCCCGGAAGGACAGCTCGACTCGTCGCGTGTGGACAAGCAGATGACCCAGAAGCTGCAGGAGTTCCGCGTGTTCTCCCGCCCGGAGTGGGAGCCGGTCTGCCGCGACATGTCAGCCCTGGCCTCGCGTCTCAGCGATCCGGCGCGTCAGAGACTCATAGAGAGCCTGGGCGTCATCTCCGCCCCCCCTCCCGTAAGCCCGGAGCTGCTGAGAAAGTGGCTGGCCGCAGTGGGGAGCCTTCTCCCGGGGGCTTACTCGGCTGCCGTCATGGAGTTCTTCCAGCTTGCCTGGATGTGGGAGCAGTTGAGGCAGGTGACCGGGCTGGAGCTCGAGCAGGTCCTGGTGCTGCTTTTCAAGGGCCTGCGGGCCCTGGGGGAAGGGCCGCGCTCCGCCGCGATGATGCACTTCCTG
>JAFGKQ010000097.1 GCA_016928495.1 Candidatus Fermentibacterales bacterium | reverse complement strand
ATCAGACTCCTGTAGCCGCCGGGAGGCTGGAGCCGGCCCTCCCGCCCGGCAGTCCCGACTCGCCTAGCGCAGGACCACGAAGCGCCCCGATGCGGCTTCGGCTCCCGACGTGGCCCTTGCGAAGTAGACGCCGGAAGGCAGATCTCCCAGATCGAGAGCGATCTCATGACTGCCGGCAGACAGGCTGCCGCAGGACTGCGAGATGGCCAGTCTTCCAGAGCAGTCGAACACATCGAGGCGGAGCTCGCCGGGGTCGGGTAGCTCGATCAGGACGGAGATCACGGCGGTCGCGGGGCTGGGGACCATCCGCAGCCGCATAGCCGGGCGTATCGGCGCGAGTCCCGAGACCACAGGGGTGGCCCCTCCCCAGACACCCTCGCGCCAGTATGCATCGAGCATCAGGTCGGCGTTCCTTCGCAAACCCTCCAGCCCGGCGCCGACCACCCAGCCGCCCATCACGTACAGGCTATCCCCGTCATCCAGCCTCACCGGGCCGATGCTGAGCAGGAACCTGTGGTCGAAGGCAGGAAAGCCGTACTCGATAGGAGAATCGCTGATGAACGGGAAGGGACCCGGGTAGTCCGGCTCGTACGCTTCGGGCGCACAGGGATGGCCCAGCCAGCCGGAGATGTACTCCGGGCCGCTCTTCGGGGTGATCCCGAAGGGAGTGTTGCTCCAGGCATAGTCGTACTTCTTCATGTCAGTTCCCGGATCGTACTCCCAGGTCCACCAGGTATGACAGAGGGGAATGGCACAGCCGCTCACGTCCACGAATCTGGCGATGGAGCCGTTCTGCTCTCGCACCCAGCAGTCTAGCAGACGCCACCCCACGAACCCGTTGCACGGGGGATCGATCGCCCACTCGCCCGAGTCGTCCTCAGGGCTCCCCGGGGTGTCGCTGTCCCACATGTAGCTCAGGTTCCTGGGCACCACCAGGTAGGTCGTGTCACCGACCGTATGGTGCCAGTGCCCGGGCGGCATCCCCCCTGAGAACATCAGGATGCCGCTCTCCTCGTCGAGCACGTAGACGGTGTCGGCTCCCGCGACCTTCGCCAGGATAGTGAGGTGATCGCTGACTCCGTTCGCGTCCACATCGGCATCCACGAGCCCGTCCGGCCCTGGGTAGTTGTAGTGGTAGTAGACGTTGTCATCCGGGTCCGGGTAGGACGCATCGGGGTTCTGCTGGTAGGTGTAGAAGTCCCTGGAGCTTGCGGGGATGCCGTCGAAGAACAGGTAGTCGAACTCATTCCCGGGCTCGTTGCACCAGATCGCGTGGCCGTCGTAGTACACCAGATCGTCGAGGTTGCATTCTGCCTGGTCAGACGATGCCACGTCACAATCCCCCCGGACTCCTACCACGAACGCATCCAGGGGCACTCCGGGGTTGCCGTGCTCACTATGGTGAGTGAAGACCAGCTTCATGGCCATGAAGTCGTCGTATCCGGGGCTGTCCCAGGTGTAGTTCTCGTTCCATACCATCAGACCATAGGGACTGGGATTGTAAGTGATATCCCAGTCATCAGCTCCGAACTGGCTCTGCCCGGGAGCAACGGGACCCGGGGTCAGGTACTCGAGCGGATAGCCGTCGCTGCAGCGGATCTCCCAGTTGCCGTAGTCACTGCAGCTGGCCCACTTGCTGATCGAGTCCCCGTGGACGGTCACGGCTCCGTAGGCGAAGCTCCAGACGTCTCCGCACCACAGGTAGCTGTCCATGGTCGGACCGGGCCAGGCGCAGCCCGGGTAGTCCTCCCATGGGTCACCGTACATCAGGCAATCCCAGACCGTGTTCCAGAGCTCACCCATATCGTGGACGGCATGCTCCCAGGGCTGGCCGTATCCACTTCCGGCGCAGATCGCAACCAGACCCAGAGCACCAACGGATCCGACGACGCTCCTGGCGTTCATTCTCCTCCTGCTCCCCTCAGCCTGCCAAGCCACCCGCACCCGTCACCTCAGGGCGCTCAGAGCACGACGAACCTCCGGGACACGCGGCATCCGGAGGCTTCCACAACGACAAGGTAGACCCCCGGCCGGAGTTTCGCCCCGGTTCCAAGCGAGAAAGTGTGGGTTCCAGCCGGAGTCCACCCGTCACGAGCAGAATGGACCACGCGGCCGTCGAGCGAGAACAATGACAGGGCCACTTCGGCGCTCTCCGGTAGGCTGATCTCCACAACGGCCTGACCACTGGAAGGGTTGGGCCTTACGAGTCCCAATGAGGGCCCGGAAGAAACGCTGGCGTGGCTGCTCTCTACGGCCGTGAATCCGCCGCTGCCGCCTCCCCCATACGCGCCCATGTCGTTCCGGAGCCCGCCGAGAGAAGGCCAGAGAGCGTGTCCGGGATCCTCCGGATCCTCGGGATCGCTGTACTCGGGGTCAGGGTCTCCCGCATCCACACACGGAGACAGGGGTGAGAGGTGATAGTCGCTGAGAGGCCCGGGAAAGAACAGCGGATCCATCTCCAGATTGCCCTCTCCCCAGACGACCCCATCACCCACGATGGATGAGGGTCCGTCTTCCACGTCGCAGTAGTCCAGAAAGGCGGAAGTGGTGGAGAACAGGATGAAGCCGCTGGGACCGGTAGGTGCGGAGTTGTCCCAGAGGATCGTGTTCCTGAAGCCAGTCAGTGCGGCCGTCAGATAGAACCCGCCGCCGCTGCTCGAAACGCTGTTCCCGGCGAGAACGCAGTTCGTCACGAACGTCGTATCGCTCGAGTAGCTCTCGAACAGGCCTCCTCCGGAGACGCTGCTGTTGCGCGCGATGATCGAGTTGCTGATAGCGCAGCTCGAGTACCCGAAGTAGACACCCCCCCCGCTGCTGCTCCCCTGATTGTCCTCGATACGGCAGTTCGCAATGGCTGCTGAAGAGCACTGACAGTAGATGGCGCCACCCCAGTCGGCGCTGTTCTCGGTCATGACGCAGTTGGTCACGGTCGGAGAGGCGTACCAGCAGTACGCCGCCCCGCCGCATAGCTGGCCCGGTCCGGACGGGCTCGGCTTTCTGGTGCCGGTCCCTCCCGTGAGCGTGAATCCATCGAGGACCGAGTCAGGCCCCTCCCCCAGAAGGAAGCGCACCACGCTGGCGAAGTCGGGGTTCACCGGCTCCGAGCCGTCGATGAGAGTCACAGCGGGGCCCCCCACGCTCGTGATCGTAATCGCTTTCCCAAGATAGTAGATGTTCTCGACATAGATGCCCGGGGCGACCAGTACGGTATCCCCGCCAACAGCGGCGAAGATCGCCGACTGAATGGTGGCGTACTCACCGGGGACCTCCAGGACCGAACCTGCGCAGAGGCCAGCATACGCCGCAAGAACAAGCAAGTACCTCACTGGCAACCTCCTTCATACACAAGCTGCGCTCGGGGACACCCTGCGTCAAGGCATCCTGCCGCTCTGATTGGAGCAAGGAGGGACAGTGTTCACAAGATGCAAGGAAGAGGAGCGCGGGAACGACAGGTCCCCGCGCCCCTCGCGATGTCATGCCCGATGTGCTAGAGCTTCATCAGCCGGAGGGTCGCCGATGGCTCTCCGTTCACTCTGACGACCACGAAGTAGGGCCCGCTGGGAACGCCTCGGGCGTCCCAGGCGAATGCACCCTGGAACGCGTCCTCGAGGACCGTCCTGCCGCTGACATCGAAGATCTGGAGGACCGCGGCGGCGTCGATGCCGCTCGAGAACAGCGTCACGCAGTCCCTGAACGGGTTCTGGCCACAGCTCAGCACGGGGGCGTCGCCTATCCCCTGGCTGGTCTCGTCCTCCACCGCAGTGCTCAGGTCTACCCTGTAGAGCTCGTCGGTAGAGCTGTTGCTCACCCACAGGTACTGGCTCGAGCCCGTCTCGAACGCCAGCCCCCTGCAGGAGCTGCCTATTCCGATGCTGGCCGGGAGAGAGGCCAGTATTCCGCCGCTCGTGGCCTGGAAGCACGCCACGGGGCTGGTCGCGTTGTCAGTCGCCATCCAGATGCTCCCGTTGCTCTGCTGGTAGGCGATGTCATAGCCGGTCGGGGTCCCGGAGTAGGTGTTGATGTAGGTCGTCTTGCTGCTGAAGTAGGAGCCCGAGAAGGGGAACCCGAAGCAGCCGTCGTAGTAGGTGGAGTAGGTCGTGCTGCCGTACATGTTGGTGCCGTTCCACGAGAGCCCCGTCACCGACGGGGTGTAGAGGCCTCAACACAGGATGTCGTAGCCCGCGTTAGCCCCAGCCGTCGTGTACCAGTAGATGTAGGTGGAGGAGGTCGAGTAGAAGAAGCTTGCGAAGAGGTTGTTGTTGTAGAAGGCCAGCCCGCCCGGAGAGTAGCTCGGAACCGAGCTGTGTGTCGCGTAGAAGCTGGTCTCGACGGAGCCGCTGACGGGGTCCAGGCCGTAGATCATCGAGGTGCCGCCGTCGACTGCCCAGAGCTTGCCGTCGCCGAACGCCAGGCCGCTGATGTTCGTGTCAGGCGCGTCCAGTGTCCTGACCACGCTGGCGCCTGTTGCGACAGCGGATATCAGCAGCAGGCTACAGATGCAAAGGAGCCTCATCCCCAACCTCCCCGGCGGTCATGAAATAACATTGCTGCTCCCCATGAAAATTCTCGGACCGCACACGGGACGCGTCAATGGGCGGGCTGGGGAGAGGCAGGCCTCTCAGCTCCCCTTCCCGATCATCACCAGCAGCATCCTGAAGGGCTCCGGGGCACTCAGCGAATGTGGGACACCGGCGGGCATCAGGAGCAGCTCACCGGCCCCGACCTCGTGCTCGACGCCAGCCACCCTGAACAGCGCCGTTCCCTCCAGCACCAGGACCAGCGCCTCGTAGGGAGTCGTGTGCTCGCTCACCTGCTGTCCCCGGTCGAAGCTGAAGAGCGTCACCTTGCCGCAGTCCGTGTCGATCAGCGTCCTGCTTACCACGGATCCCGCAGCCGATTCGACCAGGGATGCAGCCCGGGCCGGGCCTTCCGGGCTCGTTCTCTCCTGATTCATCGTCTTCCCCTATCTTCCCGCGAGGGCGGCTTCGAGATCCTGGTCCACTGAGGAGATCGGTCTCACATCGAACGTCTCGACCAGCACCGATAGCACGGAGGGAGTGAGGAAGGCCGGAAGGCT
>JAFGKQ010000096.1 GCA_016928495.1 Candidatus Fermentibacterales bacterium | reverse complement strand
CGTGTTCCGCGGCCGGGGCATGGAGTTCTCGGAGGTCCGGCCCTACGTGGAGGGAGACGATCCGAGGCTGATCGACTGGAACGTGACGGCCAGGACGGGGCATCCTCACGTGAAGGTCTTCGCCGAGGAGCGCGAGCTTCACGTCATCATCGCCGTGGACCTCTCGGGCAGTCTGGGCTTCGGCTCGATGTCGCTGACCAAGGCCGACCGCGTGGCGGAGGTCACCGCGCTTCTCGCTCTCGCAGCCGTCCGCAACAACGACAGAGTCGGCCTGATCACCTTCGCCAGCGATGTCGTGGACTACATGCCCGCGGAGAAGGGCCGCTCCCACGCTCTGGTTCTCATCAGGAAGGTGCTGCTCTCCGGGGGGAGAGAGGAAGCCGCGAACGTTGACTCCGCGCTCTCCTACCTGGGCAGGGTGCTGCACCGAAGGGCCCTGCTGTTCCTGGTCAGCGACTTCCTGTTCACCAGCGGCGGCAGCCTGCTCAGGGCGGCTTCAGGAAGGCATGACCTGGTTGGCATCCATGTCTTCGATCCCAGAGAGGTCAGCGTTCCGGACCTCGGCCTGATGAGGTTTCGCAACCCGGAGACAGGCCTGGTCCGGGTAGTCGACACCGGCTCTGCCCGCTGGAGACGCGGCTTCATGGAGCGGGTCGCCGAGCTCCAGAGCGTCAGGGAGCAGCTCTGCAGGAGCAACAGGTTCGATCTGGTCAGCATCTCCACAGCCGACGACCTGGTCCTGCCCCTGAGGCGCTTCTTCAAGACCAGAAGGCGCAGGATGTTCCACTGATGCGGGTTTGCTCGCTCTCGATCACCCTCCTGCTGCTCGCCCCGGCCCTGGCGGCTCCCGCACAGGCTCAGCAGGGGAGTGGGGAGACACCCTCTCTTCTCGGAGACACACTCACCGTCGTCTACGAGGTGCCCCGGGGATACCGGCTGGACAGCCTGGCAGCAGCCCCGTCCTACTATCCGGTGTCCCAGGACAACGGCGTCATACGCCTGATAGCCCTGGACCTGGACACTCTGCCTCTGCCCGCTGTGCCCGCAATCCGCAGCAGCGCTCAGGGCTTCGCTCAGTCGGCTGAGGACACGGTGTGGGTCGAGCCACCCGCCGTCGTGGTGGGTCGGGTCAGGCCGGACACCCTCTGCTTCACCGTGCAGCCCTTTCCGGGCCCGGCTCCCGTCCGGATTCCGCCGGGGCTCCCTGGTGACTACCTTCGAAGCCTGGAGTTCTGGGACGAGTGGAGCAGCGCTCCAGCGGACCGGACCGTCCTTGTCCTGCTGCTGGTTCTGGCGCTGCCCGCAGCCGCTCTTGCCACAGCCCTGGTGCTCCGGAGGCGCTCGCGGGAACGACCGGGGACCGGGTTCGACGGCCCTGCTCCCGGCCGGCCGGCATCCTCCATGGCGCTGGATCTCCTGGAGTCGCCGGAATACGCATCAGGCGACTGGCCGGCGCTCTACGCCTCCATGGACAGGATCCAGAGGCTCCTCGTCGGCAGGAGGTTCGGCCTGGCGTGTGATGCCCTGACACACAGGCAGATGGGCAGGAGGCTGGGGGAGGCAGGTCCGGAAGGCAGGAGCTTCATCGAGAAGTGGTCCCCTCTGGTGGAAGAAGTGAGGCTTCAGAGGTACGCGGCCTGGGGCACGAGCAGAGAGCGGGCCGAGAGGGACATCAGGTCCCTGGCTGCTCTGCTGGACGAGTGGTGGAAGCCGTGATTCGCTTCGCTTCCTGGTACCTGCTGCTGCTGGCTCCCATAGTCATGCTGGCGGCAGGCCTGCGAAAGAGCGGGACCTGCCCGGGGCAGACCTTCACCGGTCCCTTCGACGTGTCCGGGCTCCGGGGGGGAAGACAGAGGCTCCTTCATCTGCCGCCCGTCCTCTTCTGGCTCGGCATGATCATGCTGGCCATCGCGCTGGCGCGTCCGCAATCGGGCTACGAGCGGCTTCCGGCAGCCGGCGAGGGCGTGGACATGATGATAACCCTCGACGTCTCCAGCAGCATGGATGCCACGGACTACTACCCGAGCAGGCTGGGTGCCGCCAGGGAGGCTGCCCTGAGCTTCATCGAAGGCAGGCCCAACGACAGGATAGGGCTCGTGATCTACGCCGGAGAGCCCCTGATACTCTGCCCTCCGACCTCCGACCACCACACCCTGACGGCCCTTATCCGCAAGGCCGGGCTGGGCCATCTCCCGGACCTCACGGCCATCGGCTCCGGGCTGGCGACGGCCGCCAGAGGGCTCAGCTACTCCAGGACCCCGAGCCGAGTCATCATCCTGATCTCCGATGGTACCGACACATCGGGGATGATAGACCCCATAACCGTGGCGCGCGCCATACAGACCCTTCACGCTGACAGCCTCAGGGTCTACACGGTAGCCATGGGAGATCCGCTGTCCGCCGAGGCAGCTTCAGGATACGGAGTGGACCGCGAGACCCTGGCGACCATCGCGTCCATAACCGGAGGCAGGCTGTTCGATGTCTACTCCGCCGCTGATCTGCAGGAGGTCTACCAGGCTATAGACAGCCTGGAGGCATCGACTCTCCCCGACGAAGGGCTCTTCGTCTTCAGGGACCAGTACAGGCTCTTCCTGCTGCCCGGGCTGATCATGATCCTGCTCTCGATCGTGCTGCGATGGGGGCCCTGGAGGGTGGTGGGGGACTGAGGTGAGCTTCGACCGCCCTCTTCTGCTGATCGGCCTGTTCGCGATACCGCTGCTGCTCTGGCTCAGGTCCACGTGGCTCGCACGCGAGCTGAAGAGCCTGCGGACATTCGTCCGGCCCGTCCTGTGGGAGAAGGTCAGCGTGACGGTGCCTCCGCCCAGGACTCTCTCCAGGATGTTCTGGAGCGCGGGGATCGCGCTCTGCATCCTGGCCGCAGCCGGGCCGGTCTGGGGAACTGGCACGATGCAGCAGGCCTCTGGAGGCAGCAATCTGGTCATCGCGCTGGACATCTCCGGGAGCATGAGATCCACGGATGAGGCCCCGACCAGGCTCGGCAGGGCCGCGGCGGCCATCGAGCAGCTCGTCCGCGGGCTGCCGGACGTGCGGCTATCTCTCGTTCTATTCGCCAGTTACTCCAGGGTTGCCGTACCCCTAACGCTCGACGGGGAGTACTTCCTTTCCAGGCTTCCCAGGGAACCCGGCGATATAGCCGATCCGAGGCTCGGGACCCAGATCGGAGGCCTGATCGACGTGATGGAGAGCGCCGCCCCGGAGATGGCCCTGGAGTCCCGCGTGGGGATCGTCTTCTCCGACGGCGGTTTTCACGACCACGAGATCGAGAGCACGATAGAGGCCGCGAGATCGTCGGAGATGCCGGTAGTCACGGTAGGAGTGGGGGGTAACGTCCCCGCTCCGGTTCCTGGTCCCTCGGGAGAGCCCCTGATGACCGCTGATGGAGACACCGTGAAAACCGCGCTCGAGGACGAGGTCCTCCGCAGGATTGCCGAGGAGACGGGCGGGTTCTACGCTGCCCTCGCCGAGACGCCGGATCTCCCCTGGCTGATGCGCGAGATGCTTGCCAGGAGCAGTTGGCGCCTCCCCGAGCTTCGTGACGCTGCCACTCAGGGGAGGAGATTCCAGATCCTCCTGGGTGCGGGAATGCTGTTCCTGCTCGCCGCAACGGTCCTGGAGAGGAGGCGCAGATGACCGTGCGGGCGGTCCTCTCGATGATCCTGATCGCCCTGATCCCGGCCCTCTGCATCGCGGGGGGGCTCTCACCAGCTCTGGAGATCCTCGAGAGCGCAATGGAGAGCTTCGAGGCCGGCGACTACTCCTCGGCGCGTGTCAGCCTCGAGCAGCTCTGGCACAGGATGCCTCACAAGCACGGGCTGGGATATGACCTGGCCCTGGCGATGCTCCTCGAGGACTCCACCCGCACGGCCTGCGACAGCATCCTGTCCATGCTCCCCGACAGCTTCGAGTCGGTTTCCTCCGACAGCATGGCCTCTGCCAGAGCCGCTGCGATGCTCGCCTCCGGGATGGATGGCCTGGACTCCGGCAAAGTGCAGTCCGCCGTGGCCATCCTTCGCAACAAGTGCGTGTCCCCGCCCGGGGCCACGCCGGAGGACCTCTGGAACCTGGAGGTGGCGCTCGACTGGTTGAGGGACCAGAGCCAGAGCGATGGCGGGGGGCAGGAGGAGCAGCAGGAAGATCAGGGGCAGTCGGGCGAGGATCAGCAGGAGGAGCAGCCTTCCGGCGGCGGCCAGGAGGAAGATGGTCGGGAGCCTCCTCCGGACGACCGGGAAGAGCATCCCGAAGAAGAGAGCCGGGATGCGGCCGGAGAGGAACGGCAGGAGAGGATGGACGAGCTGGAGGAGATGCTGGAGAGCCTGGTCTCTCAGCAGGGGGAGATGACTCCAGAGGAGGCTCAGGCGATCCTGGATCTGATCGAGGAGGCGCCGGTCGAGCAGGACTCGACGTCGGGCCGCAGAGGGGCGCAGCCGGCGGGACCGGAATGGTGACGCTGCCGGCGCGGCTCCGGCAGCTCGCGGTGCAGGTGCTTCTCCTGCCCACGCTTGCCGGCACCGCGCTGTCGGGCCCGGAAGACCTGTTCGTCGTCGAGGTGCCCGATACGCTCCGGGCGGGGGAGACCTTCGGCGTAACGATAAGCACCAGCGCGGGCGAGGTGACCAGCCTGACCTCCAGGATCCCCTCTCTGAGCTTCGCAGTCTACCAGAGCTCGGGGTCCTCCAGCTCCTTCAGATCGGTCCAGACCCCGGGCGGCTCCGTCATGGAGCAGACCCGCAGAGTGACGATCAGCTACAGGGTCGCGGAGGATGCCTCGGGCCCGGCGATCGTGGGTCCCTTCGAGGTCTATGCCGGGTCTTCACTGGGCTACGTAACGCTCCCTTCGGTGGAGACTTACATACTCCCATGGAACGCACAGGTATCTGGCGCAACGACCGGCAGGAGAACGCTTCCGGCACGTGGCCCGGGGGCATCAGCAGGAGGGCCGGCGAGGGCGGAGCCGGCCTGGGTGGACATCGAGGGTCTCGAGGGCGCCCACTTCCCCGGCATGCCCTTCCTGGTCACCTACTACCTCTACACCAGGGAGAGGTTCAGCCATATCAACGTCTCCTGGATGCCGGGCGAGAACGTGGTCGCCACCCAGGAGGAGTTCAGGGAGACCATGGAATGGGAGTACGTCGCTCCCGGCCTGTGGCGGGAGCACGTCGTCACCCTCGAGCTGACCCCCGCCATTCCCGGGAGCCTGGTCGTGCCCGGGGTGGTCCTGGATGCGCAGCGCGACCGGTTCGGCTTCTTCGACCATGGCACGGTGCTCATCGAGAGCGGGAGAGTGAGCCTGCCCGTGTACCCGTTCCCGGAGAGCGATATGCCAGACAACTTCGAAGGGGTCATCGACTCGCTGAGTCTCGAGCTTCTCCGGGCCTCACGCCCGAGCGAGGAGGGACAGGCCGGGGAGACCTGTGTTCACCTGACGGCCTCCGGGCCAGGCGCGGAGAGCCTGCGACCGCACCCTCCCGCTCTGACGGTCTCCGGGCCGGCGGAGCTGAGGCCGGCTGGTCAGCGGGAGGGGCCACGCGGCTCGACGACCTGGGACTTCGTGCTCGACCCGAGCGACAGCGGCGCCGTCGTGATCGGTCCTGACAGCATCGCGTGGTTCGACCCCTCGGACCTCTCGTATCACCAGAGCAGGATCGGGCCCTGCACGCTTCAGGTCCGGGAGCGCCCGGCACGGAGCACTCCGGAGCTGCCACTCCCGGCACTGGACGGCAGCCATTCGCAGAAGCTGCTGATCGCGATCATCCTGGCCCTGCCGATTCTGGGCTGCTGTCTGTTCCTGGTGCTTCACTTCCGAAGGAAGGCCGGGGCTGCGGGGGACTCCGCCTCGGACCTCTCCCAGAGCAGCGACATGGAGGAGCTCTTCACGCGATTCGAGTCCTGCCTGACCGGGATGCTCTGCGGAAGACCGCTCCACTCCGGTAGGGACGGTCTCGAAGAGCTCCTCAGGGATCGCGAAATCGATCCGTTGCTGACTCGCTCGATTCTGATCTGCTGGAGGGACATGGAGCTGGCTCTCTGCGGCAGGGCACCCGGCCCCTCGGAGCTCGCCCGTGCCACGAAGAGGGCTTGCGAGCTGGCCGAGAGCCTCGAAAAGGCGCTGGAGGCGAGGGCAGGGCGGACCGGCGGGTAGGGACCGGTCCTTGGCAACTCAGCGTCGATGGGTTAGACTCCGGGTTGGGCAGAAGGAGCGGCACTTGTCGGGTTGAGCCAGCCCGGCGATCAGATTGGCTGTCCGTCCGGTCGGAGAGTACTGACGGGCGTATGACGATGGAAGACGTGATCTCCTCGCGTAACGGCCGCAACGGTGGCAACCGGCTCGATGCCAGCGCGATAGTCCATTTGGAGCCCGGTCGAATCCTGGCGACTTCCATGACCGCGGGCTTCATCCGGCTGCTCGGCCTCGAAGGTTCCTCCGAAGGAGCTTCCCACCTCGATCTCAGCGGCATCCTCGATTTCGGCGAGCGCTCACCCCGCATCTTCGAAGGGCCTGAATCGTGCCTCAGGGGGACCTGTCTCGACTCGGGATCGGGGTCTGCCCTGACCTACAGCCTGGAGCCTCTCACGATCCTGGCGCATGACGACCCT
>JAFGKQ010000095.1 GCA_016928495.1 Candidatus Fermentibacterales bacterium | reverse complement strand
GGCCTGAAGCTACAGCCCAGCCTGGTGAGGCACCTGAACAGAGAGCCGAGGTTGCCTCCGGCGCTGGTCACGACGCAGATGCTCTCAGCCATCGAGCACCCCCTTGGAGCTGGCTGTCACTGCCTCATCCCGCAGAGTCACCGACTGCCCCAGGCTCCGCCCGAAGGACTTGAAGATGCACTCGATGGCGTGGTGCCCGTCGTCCGAGTACTCGAGGATCACGTGCAGAGTCGAGCCGGAACCGTCCACGAAGCCCTTGAAGAAGTGGCGGTAGAGCGATGGGCTGGTGCCGTCGGGAAGTGCTTCCAGTCCGGGCTCCGCCTTCCAGACGAGGTTGGGCCGCCCGCACAGGTCGAGCGCAGTCGTTGCCAGGCTTCCATCCATCGGCACTATCGACCACCCGATGCGCGCGACCGGCCCGCCGGCCTCCAGCGCCATGCACAGCGCCCTTCCGAGACAGATCCCGCAGTCCTCGATCAGGTGATGCGGATCCACGCTCAGGTCTCCGGTGCCCCGGACTCCGAGGAACACACCGGCATGGACCGCGAGCGCCTCGAGCATGTGACCCAGGAATGGAAGCTGAACGCTGACCTCCGGGAACTCGAAGCGATCGAGCCCGAGTGTGGTCCTCAGATCCGTCTCCCTCGTCTTCCTTCGGAAGGAGCCCTCTCTCGTGCCGCTCATGTCATCCCTCCAGCCTTCAGATACTCGCCTATGCAGTCGAGCAGCAGCTCGTTCTGCCGGTCAGGCCCCACGGACGCGCGGACCACACCCTCCATCCCATGACAGTCCGACCTGTCCCTGACGAGGAGGGCCCTGCTCCTGCAGAGATCGCAGAAAGCTCTGGCGGCATGAGATCCTCCGAGCTCGATCAGAACGAAGTTCGCAGGGCTGCCTCGGCACTCCAGCCCCAGTCCGCGAACCTGATCCACAAGACGGTCCCGTCTCCGCGCCGTTTCGAGGGCACCTCTCCTCGGCGCCGAAGGGGCATCGGAGATCACTGCACAGAGTGCTCCGACTGCTGCCGCGTTCACGCTATACGGGGTCCTGAGCTTGGATAGCTCACCGATCAGGTTCCCGTTGCCCACTACGGCGCCGATCCGGAGACCCGCGAGACCCCAGGCCTTGGAGAAGGTGCGAAGCACGAGCAGGTTGCTTCCTGCAGACGCAGCGTGCAGCATGCGGCAAGGGTCATCCGCGACGTACTCCGCGTAGGCCTGATCGAGGACGAAAAGGCAGCCCGGGAAGCGTCGGCGCGCATCCTCCAGCCATTCGACCGGGACGACTGCGCCGGTCGGATTGTCGGGCGAGGCAAGGAACACGATCCCGGCCCCGCCTTCGAGGGCACGCTCCAGATCGCCCAGAGGCAGCTCGAAGCACGCAGGGTCCACATCCACCTCGGTCACGAGAGCACCGGCGATCCGCAGGTAGTGGGGTATCAGTGCGAACGTGGGCCGGGCGACAACGGCAACGGTTCTGCCCGGCTCTGTGAAGCAGAAGGAGACGAGCATGATCCCCTCGCTGCTCCCGTTGCACAGCAGGAGGTTCTCCCGGTCGATTCCCCAGTGCACGGAGAGCATGGCTACCGCCCGGTCGTACTCGGGGTACATCTCGATACAGCGCCTCTCGAGCACGAGCTGGTCGAGTGTGCCGGGAGGGCTGGACTCGTTGAAGTCCAGCCTGACCATGGATGCCCTGCCCTCGAGCGGCGGCTGGTACGCAACCGATGCCCTGACGGATTCCCTGGCAAGCGGTCTGTCGGTCATCGCCCGTCCTCCTAGATCACGATCTTCTCGACGTTGTACTCGAGTATGTCTCTTGCCCCCATGGCCTTGAGCAGGGGAATCAGCCTGGCGACGTCGCACCTCGGCATCGCGATCTTCACCGCAAAGCCCTCCTCGCCGTAGAGCGGCGCCACCGTCGGTGAGCGCATGCAGGGAAGGAGCCCGACGACCTCCTCGAGGTTCTCGCCAGGAACGTTCATCTCGAGGATCCTCTTCTCTGCCGCATCGAGCGTGCTGCGCATGATCATGGCGATCTCATCCAGCTTCCTGCGGATCTCCGGGTCCCTCTCGTAGACCTGTCTGTTGCAGATGAACCTGGTCGAGGTGCGCATGATCTCGTCCACGACCTTGAGGCGGTTCATGGCCAGGGTGGTTCCGGTGGAGGTGTTGTCGACGATCATGTCGGCATCGTCGGGCGGGAGCGCCTCGGTGGCGCCATAGGCCTGGACCAGTACCCCTCCGGTGATCCCCCGGTTCCGGATGTAGTCCAGCGCGATCCTCCTGTACTCCGATGCCACCACGGCCACGCCGTTGCCCAGCAGCTCGTCCAGGCTCAGGTTCTCGGGAATGGCCGAGACGATGGTCGCCGCATCGTAGCCGAGATCGAGAAGCTCCATCACGTCCGCCTCCTGCTCCACCACCCAGTCAAGGCCAGTGAAGCCGCAGTGGTGCCTCCCCAGGGCGACCAGCTGCGGGATGTTCTGAGGCTTCAGCATCTTAGCCTCTATGGCGGGGTCGGAGCACACGGGCTTGTAGGATCTTGCCGTCATGCCGAACTCGAGGCCGCTTCTCCGGAGCAGCCCCAGCACCTTTTCCTGTATCCTGCCGGCGGGAAGCAGCAGCCTCAGCCTGTCGTTTGCGTTCCGCATCGTCTCTTCTCCCCTTCCGAAACAAGAAAAGGCCCGCCGGAATCCGGCGGGCCTGCCTGCCCTCTCTGCTGCCTTGTCCGCGAGTCTAGTCGGTCATCCCTCCCCCGGAGCCGGCATGAGGACGCATGGGCATCCCGCCTGTCCTGACATGATGGTGAGCATGGAAGAGATGGCGCAGGCCTGCGCGGGCCGGGGAACCTCCCGGCGTGCGCGCGAGTCCTGATGCGACCACTGGTGTGGCATTCATAGTGGGGGTGTACATTCGATCGGGAAGGGTCTTTGTCAAGCCCGGCCCGGGAACGGTCCCGGCCGGCCCTCTTCTACCACTTGTACTGCTCGGACCAGGACACCAGGCCCTTGTACTCGCCGAGCCTGTTCTTCGCGTTCTCGAGATTCCTGCGGGCCCGGGCCAGGTCGGCCTTGTGGCGGATCTTGTCCAGGAACCTCTGAGGAGACCTCTTCTCCACTTCCCGGAGCTCCTGCTCGAGCAGCTCGACTTCCTGGCGGACCAGAGGGATCTGCTCGCGAGCGAACTCCGCCTTCTCGAGCCGCTCGATCACCTCCAGCTTCTTCAGGACGGGAGCCAGCTTCTGCTCCAGCCGGGCCTGTCCGTCTCTCAGCTCGGCGAGCCCTCCCGCCATCACGTTGCTGCCCGGCTTCTCCTGCTTCTTCAGAGAGGCCAGCTCCTTCCGGAGCGCATCCCGCTCCGTCTCGAGCTGCTGCTTCTGCTTCCGGAGCTCTTCCCTTTCCATTGCGAGCAGCCTTTCCACCGCGAGAGCCCGGTGCCCGGACCAACGTCCGGTGGGGCCTCAGAGCCCTGCGGCCTGCCTCCTGGATGTGCCCTGGGTCAACCGACCTGCTTATATATAGCGCATCGATCGCAAAGCACAGGTACCCACGAAAGGAACGAAATGTCCCACAGAGCCGAAGACTGGAAGAGCATCGACGACGTCCTCGATTTTGCGATAAGGGGAGAGGAGGAATCCCGGGACTTCTACCTCGAGATGGCCGGGCAGATGACGAGCTCCGCGATGGCCAGTACGTTCGAGCAGTTCGCGAGGGAGGAGACCGGGCACAGAGACCTGCTCCTGGAGCTCAAGCAGAAGGGCATCGGCGCGGCCGGTCAGGATGAGGGCATGATCCAGGACCTCAGGATCTCCGAGTACGTGACGAGCGTGAAGCCATCCCCTGGAATGAGCTACGAAGACGCTCTGGTCTTCGCCATGCAGAAGGAGAAGATCGCCTTCAGGCTGTACTCCCATCTCGCGGAGAGCGCTTCCGACGCCGGCACAGGCGAGGTCTTCGCCATGCTCGCGCGCGAGGAGGCCAGGCACAAGCTGCGCTTCGAGCTGGAGTACGATGACATGGCCAGCAGGAGCGGCAACTAGGTTCACGGACAGGGCAGGGAGACGGTCCTGCGAAACGCGATACGGCAGGACCGCGGACGAGCCATCCGCATCATCATAACGGGCGGCACATTCGACAAGGAGTACGACGAGCTGCGCGGCGAGCTGACGCTTCGCAGGACCCATCTGCCGGAGATTCTCGGTCAGGTCAGATGCACCCTTCCCGTGGAGCTGGAGGTGAACCAGCTCGTAGACAGCCTGCACATGGACGAGCCGGGCCGGGAGAGGATCCTGGAGGTGGTCGTGAGCTCTCCGGAGGAGATGATCGTGATCACCCACGGCACGGATACCATGCAGCATACGGCCCGGAAGCTCGCAACCGCCTGCTCGACAAAGACGGTAGTGCTGACGGGGGCCATGGTCCCCTATAGCGTTACCGGGTCCGATGCCGTCTTCAACCTGGGCTGCGCGGTTGCGGCAGTGCAGCTCCTGGTGCCGGGAGTCTACATATGCATGAACGGCAGGGTCGGGCGGTGGGACAGACTGACCAAGAACAGAGAAAGGGGCGTGTTCGAGGAGCCGCTGGCCGCGGTTGATGAATCTACTCCGGGTTAGTAGAATGTAGAAGCGGCCTGAACCATGACCGGAGCGCCGCTTTGGGGTGAGCGGAGCTCCGCCGGGCCGGACAGGGTGTACGAGTGGCGAGTCTGGAGGGGGGTAACATGCAGACCGTCAACAAACTCGTTGCGCACTACAAGGATGGCCGCGTCTTCAAGGGCTTCACGCGCGATTTCGTGCCGGCCAAGCCTTCCTTCCACCTGGCGTCCGTGGCGAATCAGGACTTCGTGAAGGAGATAGTCCTCGATGAGCTGAAGGCTCTGTTCTTCGTCAAGGACTTCAGCGGAGACCCGTCATACGAACCCAAGCAGGATTTCTCCGCGATCTCGACCGCCCCGGGCAAGAAGCTCAAGGTGAAGTTCCAGGACGGCGAGGTGCTACTGGGTACTACACAGGCCTTCCACAGGGACAAGACCGGGTTCTTCCTGTACCCTGCGGACCCGGCGTGCAACATCCAGCGGGCCTTCGTGATAAACAGTGCCCTGGAGTCAGTGGAGATCATCGGCCAGGGCACCTGACCGTCCCTTCCCATCGGGCGTCACCCGGACGGGGACATCGATCGCTACGAAGCGCCCGATCATCCTCTCTTAACAGAGGACGAGTACTTTCAGCGGCAGACGGCTCCTCCTGGAGCATGGTTGGACTACGAACTCGTGTTTGGAGGTGCGAGGTTGACAAGAGCGGAGATAGTGCAGAAGGCCAAGGCCCTCGGGATAAAGGTCTCCCGACTCAAGAAGGAAGAGCTCATCAGAGCCATCCAGGTCGCGGAAGGGAACTTCCCCTGCTTCGGAACGGCACGGGAGTACTGCGATCAGCAGGACTGCCTGTGGCGGAAGGACTGCATGGGTCTGGACGACGCCTGATCCGGTGCCGGGCAGATGAGCAACCGTCTAGCGTGCCTCCTGGTCGCGGGCCTGGCCATGGCTCCGGCCGCAGCCGGCGGGAGCTTCACGAGAGCAGGCAGCTTCCGGGAGCTGGACGCCCTTCTCGCCCCCGACGGCTACGCGGCTCTCCTCATCGCCTCCCGCGACAGCACCGCGACCCTGTGGCTGAGGTCGCTGCTGCTCGAGGCGGTGGAGAGCATCGGAGAGGAGACGCCGGACTTCGAGTGCTCTCTGTTCGAGGTGACCCCGGATGACAGCGGCTACGCGACCATCGTGGAGGTCCTCGGAGCCGAGCCTCCGGGAGTGACCGCCATCGTCGGGACCTGCGGCTTCATCAACCTCGAGCCGGACCTCCTCGAAGCGGACCTGAGAGACGTCTACGACGTCTGGGGAGCCCCCGGCGCTGCCAGGTCCTCGGGCATCTGCAGGTTCTGCGACAGGTGCGCGACCGCGGGCCCCTGCGCGCTCTACCGGGAGGATTAGTCGGATCATGATCCCGCGAGGCGTGATCTTCGATCTCGACGGTACTCTTCTCGACACTCTCGATGACATCCGGGCCGTCGTCAACGAGATCCTGTCCGAGGAGGGGCTCGACACCCACGACAGAGAGACCTACCGGCTGGAGGTGGGCCGGGGACTCGAGAACCTCCTGCGACGGCTGCTCCAGAGGCAGCGGGAAGAGGCCCCCGACGAGCGCGTGGATGCTCTCGCGGCACGGGTCCGCTCCCTGTACCTCATGGAAGGCGACAGGCGAACCCGCCCCTACGAGGGCATCGGCGAGGTCCTCGACAGGCTGTCGGAGCGGTCCGTGCCGGTCGCGGTCCTCAGCAACAAGCCGAATGACTCCGCCGTTGCGGCGGTGAGGCGGTTCTTCCCGCACCACCCTTTCTCCTGCATACGCGGGGCCGAGCCAGGCAGCGTTCCCAAACCAGCTCCCGATGCGGCTCTGGAGATCGCCGCAGGTTGCCTTGGCTGCGCCCCCCGTGAAGTGGCCTTCGTCGGCGACACGGCGGTGGACATGAGGACCGCCGTTGCGGCAGGGATGCTGCCCGTGGGTGTTCTGTGGGGGTTCCGGGACAGCGCCGAGCTGGAGTCGGGCGGTGCGGCAGTCCTTGTCGGCAGGCCCCCGGAGCTGATCGGCGTGCTCCTGGGCGGAGAGCGGTGACAGGCCCCGCGGAAACCTACTCCATCTGCTCCCTGCTGGACCGGGAGGCCTCGAAGCTCGCCCGCTCTCTTGCTGATTCGATAAGCGAATGGCTCGGAGCAACTTCGGATCTGGCAGCCAGCAGTCTCGAGCACCTCTCGTACCATGTCGCCGAAGCCTACGACCTCGATGCCCTGGAGCAGAGACTACAGAGGGTGGCCCGGACCGTGAGCCACCCCCTGGTGCTCAGGACTGCCGGACTGGGGCTCTTCGTCGGAGATGAGGCCCGCGTTCTGTTCCTTGCCGTGGCTCCCACCCCCGAGCTTCTGGCGCTGCAGGCATCCGTCTTCGAGGCGGCCGGGGGCATCAGCCGGCGTCAGAGGGAGACCTTCAGGCCGGGTCGCTGGCTTCCCCACATCACCCTGGCTCACGCCGGCAAGCCCGGTCCGGATGGGTCCGAGAGGCTGCTCGAGGTCCCCGGCCGAGGCCGGGGAACGTCTTCGTCGTTCGAGATGCGCCTGGACGGATTGTCGGTCATCTGCAACCTTGCCGGGTGCGATGAGCCCCTGCTCCGGGTTCCGTTCGGGCGGTGAAGGGACTCAGCCCGGATAGGCCGAGACCGTCTTTGTGTTGACGAACTCCCTGATGCCGAATTCGGACAGCTCTCTCCCGTAGCCGGACTGCCCCACTCCCCCGAACGGCAATCTCGGATCGGACCTGACGAACCCGTTCACGAAGCAGCAGCCGGCTCGGAGCTCTTCCGAGGCGATCCTGTACCCTCTCTCGACGTCGCGCGTGAAGACGGCTGCTCCAAGGCCGAACGCCGTGCCGTTGGCCAGCTCGATCGCCTCCCTCTCGTCACGGGCCCTGGACAGAGCAGCCACGGGGCCGAACGTCTCCTCGCCGAACGCCGGCATCTCCGGGGAAACATGCTCGAGCACCGTAGGCGGGTAGAAGATGCCGGGACCGTCCGGGACGGTTCCGCCGAGGACCAGGCTCGCCCCCATCTCGAGGCTCCTCGTGACCTGTGAATGGAGCTCGTGCCTCAGATCGGACCTGGCCAGGGGACCGACGAGAGTGTCCTCCTCCATGGGATCACCCACTACCGCGGCCCTCATGCCCCTGACGAACATGTCCCTGAAGCCATCGTACACGTCCTCATGGACTATGAACCGCTTCGCGGCGATACAGCTCTGCCCGCTGTTGATGAGCCTGGACTGCACGCAGATCCTGGCAGCGGCCTCCACATCGGCATCCTCCAGTACGATGTAGGGATCGCTGCCACCCAGCTCCAGCACCGCCTTCTTCAGGGCGCTGCCGGCGGCCTCGCCGACCGCGCGTCCGGCCGCCGTGCTTCCCGTGAGCGTGACCGCGGCGATCCTCCCGTCGCCTATCAGAGCCGGGATTCGCGGAGAGCACAGAACAAGGGTGCGGAAGCACCCATCCGGCAGGCCCGCCTCCCTGAAGACCTCCTCGATGGCGAGAGCGCATCCCGTAACGTTGGATGAGTGCTTGAGCAGTACGGTGTTGCCTGCCATCAGGCCGGGAGCCGCGAAACGGAAGACCTGCCAGAAGGGGAAGTTCCAGGGCATGACCGCGAGCACGGGGCCGATGGGCCTGAACACGATCTGGCTGCAGACAGCGTCGGTGGCAACGTTGACCGGAGACAGGAAGGAAGCGGCGTTCTCGGCGTAGTACTCGCATACCCATGCGCACTTCTCGACCTCCCCCCTTCCCTGCGACACGGGCTTGCCCATCTCCCGAGCTATCAGACCCGCATGGTCGCGGTTGCGTTCTCTCAGCAGGCCCGCCGCGCGGCGCAGGATCTCGGCTCTCTGGTCGAAAGCGGTCCTGCTCCAGCCCTCGAAAGCTGTCGCGGAGCTGTCGAGGATCTTCTCCACCTCTTCGTGAGCGTGCTCCTCGTACAGGCGGATAAGCGATCCGTCGAAAGGGTTCCTCGATTCGAGCGCCATTGCGTTCCTCTCATGGGTTGATCGCAGACTGGACAATGGATCAGCAGGAAGGATTGGAACCCGGGCCCCTACGGTCAACCCGGGCGGGGAACAACGGCCGCGCGCGGGGATAGTCAGGAATGACGAGAGGCTGACCGAGAACCACGGGAGGTGCGGGGTGAGAGTCTCGAAGAGCAGTCACGGCAACGGAACGACGGGCCCGGGGCGCGCGGAGCTGCTTGCGGCCCTGGTCGCCGCTTCCGCAGCGCGGGCCGCGGCATCCCCGGGCGCGGCGGAAACGGCAGGCAACGACGCGGCCATAGCGCGCGCTCGACCCTTCGGAGCCGTCATTGAGATCGACAGCCTCCGGCATCTGGACGGCCGGAGAGCGGGTGTGCTGGGCGAGCGAGCGGAGTGGACCCGCCTCTGCGGCATCTGGAGGCGCCTGGGCGCCATAGAGGCCGACTTCGACCAGGAGTGGTACTCAGGCGGAGACCTGGAGTGGTCGAAGGCCAACCTGCTCCGTATCGAGGCCGACAGCCTCATCGCGATCCTGGCGGGAGGCCAGGGCCCGGATGGAGCAGCCCTGATCGACAGCGCGGAGGCATCCATGCTCTCGAGCCTCATAGAGGCCAGGCTGAACCTCTTCTCCTACGGCGTGCCGGGCATGCTGACACGCATGATGCCCAGCAGGATCGAGTTCGACAAGGGCAGCCTGCTGCAGCACCTGGAGCTACGGATCGACGCCCTCTCCGGGCTGCTGCAGTCCGGCACGGTCTCGGCCTTCGAGGCTACGGGGGTCCTGTGGGACATAGTGGAGACCGCGCAGAGCTTCGTTCTTGTGGACGCAGTCTCTCTGGCCGGCTACATGCTGCCCTCTCCGGCGGGCTTCGGACGCACCACACCGGACATCGATCCCGTGACGCTCCTCGAGGGCTCGGTGGCTGCCCTGGACAGCTCGGCTGCAGCCCTGCTGGCACAGATCGAGCGATGGCAGCAGGGCGGTGACACGGTCCCGGAACACATGCTCACCCAGGTGGAGATGATCTCCAGGGCCAGGGACCGGCTGCGGGCTCTCGGAGAAGCCATGCCAGGTTTCAGGTCGCTGGTTCTCGCCATCGAGACCGGCAGTCGCACGCTGCCATAGGAGACGGAGCACCCCGCTGAGCGTGCCCCCTCGGCCCTGGTTCGTCTTCGAGATCACGCCGGACTGCAACGCCGACTGCATCTACTGCTACAACGTCTGGAAGGCCCCGGGGGCAGGCAGGCCGGTCCCTCTCGACACTCGGGCTGCGGCGGGGCTGATCCGGAAGCTCCGGGCCGAGGCGGAGCCTGCCGGCATCACCTTCACGGGAGGAGAGCCGCTGCTTCGCGATGACCTTGTCGAGCTGGTATCCGCCGCCTCTACTGCCGGCATACCAAGGATATGCATCGCTACCAACGGAGTCCTTCTCACGCCGGAGCTTGCCGGGAGGCTGACAGGAGCCGGGGCGCGTCACTTCGAGGTATCTCTTCCCTCCAGCGACCGGGCCATCTACGAGAGCCTGTGCGGGCTGGACGCCCTCACGGCTGCCCGCGAGGCCATACGCCACGCCGTGTCGGCGGGCACCGAGGTCTCGGTCGCCGTGATGCTGGGTGGGCCGACCCTCTCCTGCGTGGCGGACGTGGTATCCACCGCCTTCGCCTACGGGGCCAGAGCGGTAGTG
>JAFGKQ010000094.1 GCA_016928495.1 Candidatus Fermentibacterales bacterium | reverse complement strand
GCGGAAGACGGAGACCCTGGAAGGACCAGCTTGAGCTACCTCGTTTTCGCCCGCAAATGGCGCCCTCAGTCCTTCGATGAGATCCTCGCGCAGGAGCACGTCACGGTCACGCTGAAGAACGCCCTGGATACGGGTAGGATCGGCCACGCCTACCTCTTCGCGGGCCCCAGGGGCATCGGCAAGACGACCACCGCGCGCATCCTCGCCAAGGCTCTCAACTGCGTCGAGGGCCCCACGAGCAGGCCCTGCCAGAAGTGCGACTCCTGCCTGCAGATCACTGCGGGAACCCATCTCGACGTTCTCGAGATAGATGGCGCCAGCAACAGGGGAATCGACGAGATAAGGGACCTCAGGGAGAAGGCGAGGTACGCGACCGCCAGCGGCCGCTACAAGACCTACATCATAGATGAGGTCCACATGCTCACCAAGGAGGCGTTCAACGCCCTTCTCAAGATACTGGAAGAGCCACCGGGCTCAGTCGTATTCGTGTTCGCGACCACCGAGCCACGCAAGGTCCCCGCCACGATCGTGAGCCGTTGCCAGAGGTTCGACTTCAGGAGGATACCGGCACGCGCCATGGCGGACTACATACGCACCGAGGCCTCCAGCGAGCAGATCGAGATAGACGACGAGGCCCTCAGGATGATATGCCGGGCCAGCGGAGGCAGCATGAGGGACGCGCTCTCGCTGATGGACCAGCTCGTGAGCTTCTCCGGCACCAGCATCTCCAGCAAGGACGTGGCCGGTCTTCTCGGGCTGGTCGAGGTCGACATGCTGGCCTCCCTCTCGGCAGCGATGCTCGAGGGCCGTGGCGCCGAAGCGCTAGAGGTCCTCGACTCCGCGCTGGAGTCGGGATACGATGTCGAGGAGATCACCAACGCGCTGCAGGAGTTCCTCAGGAACGTCCTGCTGTCCGCCGCAGGGGCCGCTCGCGGTCCCGCGGAGCTGTCGGAGAGCGAGGCTGCCCTGGTGGACCGGATCGCCGGTGGTCACAGCGATCTGGAAGTCCTCAACGTCCTGAGGCTCGTGGCTGCGGCCTCCAATGAGTCCAGGACGAGCAGCCTTCCCAGGGTCGTTCTCGAGACCGCGGTGCTGGCGGCTTCCAGGCTGGCCGACTCGATGCCGGTGAAGGAGCTCGAGCAGAAGCAGGGCAGAGCCGCTCCCCCCCGGGAGAGGGTGGTGAGGTCCGCTTCCGGGCCTGCCTCTTCCGGGCAGGCTCCGGAGCCGAAGGCCGATGCTCTTCTGGAGTCACTTCAACAGCACTTCGGAGACGGCGACCTCGCGGAGGCTCTCTCCTCCGCCACGGCGACTCTGGAGGGCGGAAGGCTGATCCTTGCCCTTCCCGGGCTTCGGGATGCCGGGGATCTGGCCGAGAGGATGGCCGAGTTCCTGGCCGGCGTGCTTGGCCGGCCCATCGGTGTCGAGCTGCGCGGGGGCCCGGAGACCCGGGGAGACGATGCCCCTGGTGAGGACGGCGCTGCCGGAGCCGACGGAGAGGAGACGAGAAAGGTGCAGCAGGTGCTGGATCTCCTCGACGCCATAGGATACGAGGGCCAGTAGTCCCGTACGTAGCGAGGGCTGGCCCACTGCAGAAGGTGGTTCCGACTTGAAGAAGCAGTTGAGGGAGATGCTCCAGCAGGCACAGAGGATGCAGGAGGAGATGCAGAGGGTCCAGGCCGGCCTCGCTGACGAGCGTGTCGAGGGCCGGGCCTCGGGCGGATCGGTAAGGGCAGTGGTCAACGGCCATGGCGATCTGCTCGAGATCAGCATATCTCCGGATGCGTTCGATCCCGGTGATCTGGAGATGCTCGAGGACATGGTCGTCGCGGCCGTCCGCGATGCGACCGAAAGGAGCAGGGAGCTGTCCAGAGAGAAGCTGGGTCAGCTCGGCCTTCCCGGGATGGAGGGCCTGCTGTGAGCGAGAGCGACGGCTTCGAGGATCTGGTCGGCAGGCTTTCCTCCCTGCCGGGCATCGGCCGCAAGACCGCCCTCAGGCTCGCCTTCCATCTTCTCGGTCACAGGGAGCTGGCAGCGGATCTCGCTTCGGCCATCGGCAACGCCGTGGAGACCATCCACCGCTGCGAGAGCTGCAGGAACCTCACGGAAGAACAGCTCTGCGAGATATGCAGGGACTCGGGACGCCGTGAGAGGATCTGCGTAGTGGAGACTCCGGCGGATCTGAGGTCCATCGAGGAGGCAGGGCTCTTCAGGGGAAGGTACTTCGTTCTGCACGGGCTTCTGGCTCCACTGGACGGAATCGGGCCCTCCGATCTCGGGGTGGACCTCCTCAGGAGCAGGATCGAGGAGGGCGGGATAGAGGAGATCATCCTGGCTCTGGACTCGACGGCGGAGGGGGATGCTACGGCAGTCTACCTCTCGAGAGCGCTCGAGAGCGCTGGCGTGCTGGTGACGAGGCTTGCCAGGGGGCTCCCGCCCGGAGCCGCGGTCGAATTCGCCGACTCCCTCACGCTCACGGAGGCCTTCCAGGGGAGAAGGAAGGTCTAGCGCTACCGGCCAGGACAGGCCTGCGCGAAGGATCAGATGTCGCTAAGCTGGCCGAACAGGCTAACGATTGTGCGCATGGCCCTGAGCCCGATCCTGGTCCTGCTGATGATGGATGGCCGGACCGGTTTCAGGGCTGCAGCTTTCGTGCTCTTCCTGGTCGCGGTGCTGACCGACCTTTAT